>JACKGO010000001.1:300000-409077 GCA_020631975.1 Candidatus Nomurabacteria bacterium | reverse complement strand
TTGGAGTCGATTTATTGTCCATTTTAGTACATGAGTTAACGCATATTGTTGTTGAGGCTCGGATAGTTAAAAAATTTAATTTAGAACATCAGCAAAAAGAGAACTTGGTAAAATGGTTAATAACAAGTAGCCCAGCACTAGCAAGTTTTATTGAAGTTCCAGCAAGAGAGCCTATAAAAGCACCCCAAAAAGAAGTGCTTAGCGAGCTTAAATTACTAGGCTACAGTTCACTTTAGTTTTATGTTCTAGTACTGAACATGTAAGTCACTAAAAAAGGCTTGAGTTAAACCCAAGTCTTTTTAATTTAGCTGGGGATAAGGGATGGGAATATAACTTTTCAAGATAGCCTGGACTTTGATTTGTCAGAAATCGACAGTGTGTATGACAATAATGAAGGGCTAGCCAAAACTATGCGTACATACTAATATGTATAATATGATTAGTATGATAGCATAAGAGTAATGATTAATATGGGAGATAAGAAATGAATATGCCGCAATTAATTGGTTCGGTAACTGTTGGTGAGCGTGGGCAGGTAGTAATACCGTCTGAAGCAAGAGAATCGATGTCTATTAATGCAGGTGACAAACTTCTTGTATTTAAGGCGCCAGTGGATGGCGTATTGATAATTGCCAAGCCGGAAACTTTCGAGAAACTACTCGCCCATCTTGAACTAAACTTACCAAACAAGAAAAAGTCGTAATCATGTATAACGTTATCGATATAAAAAACCTACAAAAAACCTATAACGCAAACGGCAAAAATCCTACTACCGCGCTAAGTGGAATAAATTTCGTTGTTAACGAAGGTGATTTTGTAGCAATTATGGGGCGTTCTGGTTCAGGTAAGTCCAGTTTAATGCACGTTATTGGTTTGCTCGATCAGCACTTTGAGGGTGATTACTTATTGAATGGGGTTTCAGTTAGAGAGCTCAGTCAAAGTAAGCTTTCCGATTTAAGAAGCTCAGAGATTGGCTTTGTTTTTCAACAATTTAATCTATTGAAGCGTCGTACCGTTTTACAAAATGTATTACTGCCTACGGTTTATAGACCAGCATCAGATGATATTGAACGAGCGAAAGAAGCTATCAAACGAGTTGGATTAGAAAGTCGTATTGATCATCGCACAAATGAGCTATCAGGCGGACAAATACAGCGTGTTGCCATAGCACGCGCATTAATGATGAAGCCTAGCTTGTTACTAGCAGATGAACCTACAGGTAACCTTGACACTAAAAGCGCAAACAGTATTATGCGACTTTTTCGTGAAGTGAATCAGCAAGGCACGACAATCGTACTTATAACGCACGAAGAAGAAATTGCTAAATATGCTGACCGTACTATACGAATACGTGATGGCAAAATTACCGAGGAGGCATCAAAATGAAAATAGGTAATCTTCTAACTGAAGCTAGTGAATCAATAATAATCAACAAAGGTCGCAGTTTATTGACCGTTCTAGGTATTGTAATAGGGATAGCGGCAGTTACAACAATAATGGGCCTCGGCGCAGGGATGGATGCAAAGATTGATAAAGAAGTGAATAAACTTGGTTCAACAAATGTGACAATTGAGTCACGCAACGCTCCAACTACTCAGGAGCTTGAAGAACTAAAAAACCCTGGACACAGAGCACCTGAAGGTGCACCAGAAAACCAGAAAACCATAAGTACGCTCGTTGAACCGACCCTAACAGAACAAGATTTAAACTCAATAAAAGCTATCGACCAGAATCTTGTTACTGGTGTTTCGCCACTCGTAGCTACAACGGCAAAACTACAGTCAGGTGTTGGTGGCACTATTGCAGTGCAAGGTGCATCAGAGTCATATAGCAATATTCGTAATTACAAACTTGAGTCTGGCGCCTTTTTTGACCGTGAAAGTGTTACAGAGAAAAAACTGGTTATCGTACTAGGAAAAAGCATAGCAAACGATATTTTCAAAGATGTCGACCCAATAGGTAAACAGGTAAGTCTTAATAATACTGACTACACAGTCGTTGGTGTGCTTGCCGAAACTGAGCCAGGTCAGTTCGACAACCCGAATGTTCTTGCATTCGTACCCTACACAAGTATCATTGAGCAGAATAAACTAAGTCAAAATTTTGGCTCAATAATTACTCAAGCAAACGATGATGAATCTGTAGAAGAGGTCAAAATACTTGTTGAAAAAATCTTGTTGACCAACCATGGCTACAGCAATACTGAAGAGGCTGACTTTACGGTCAAGAGTTCTGCTGAAGTGCTAGGATCTATTACTGATTTGACTGATTTGTTCCGTAAGATCCTCATGATAAGTGCTGCAATTTCATTATTAGTAGGTGGTATTGGCATCATGAACATCATGCTGGTCAGCGTGACGGAGCGTACCCGAGAAATAGGACTTCGGAAAGCAGTAGGAGCAAAAACACGCCATATTATGATGCAGTTTCTTACCGAAGCCATCGTATTAACAATTCTTGGCGGGATACTTGGTATCGTGTTAGGTTACATAATGGCAACTGGTCTAACGAAAGCCATGGACTTGGATATCGTTCCATCTATGACTGTTGAGACAATTGCAGTTACGGCAGGTATTTCAATCGCAGTGGGATTGATATTTGGTACGTACCCCGCCCATAAAGCTGCCAAACTTGACCCAATCGACGCCCTTCGTTACGAATAAACTAGGAAACATACTTTCTGTAAGTATATAAAAGAGCCGGTTGTCGGCTCTTTTATATACAAATATTCTCTTGGCTGATGCAAAAGCAGAATGAGGGACATGGTCTCAAATTCTGCTGTCGCATATGGCTGGGGATGAGGGATTCGACCTACCTTTGGCAGGCCCGAAACTACATTCATGAAAGCATAGCTTTCAGAAGTAGGTTTCCTTGCGGATTGCTACTAGCAATCTTCACCCCGAATGGCATTCGGGTGTTCGTTACCCAAATACACAAACAGGGTTGTCGCGACACTATAAATGTGTCATAACAACCCTGGCTGGGGATGAGGGATTCGAACCCCCGATCCTGGGACCAGAACCCAGTGCCTTACCGCTTGGCCAATCCCCAATTATTATGATTTCTATGGAAAGCGGTAAGGTGTGCCTTGGCAAGCTCCGCCTGCCCACAGAATGTTCATACTGTAAACAAGTTTACAATCTGAACAGTTCTCTTGCAACCCGCTACTAGCGGTTTTCACACTTGGCCAATCCCCAATAAATACTTTATTTTACCTTAAAGTTAGGTTTGAATTGTAAATGTGTCTCAGGAAAGTGGTAAGGTGTGCCTTGGCACGTTCCGCGCCCCCGAACTTTTCTTACTTGCAACAAGGCACAGTAATGTAATGCTACTTTACGACCAATAGACTTACTGGTCTTACCCTAAGAACAGATAAATTATATAGTTTATGTGGGTGTTAGGCAACTAAAGAACAGAGATTATTAAGCCTATAACAAGAAGGGTATCAAAAAGAAATAAAAATGCACCCTGTAGCTGAATAGATAAGCCATAGCCCCGGTAGCGTACATTGGAATCTTTTTTGCCTCTAGATTCTAGCCAAGTACCAATACCTACATACAGTAAATCTGCAAGTATATTGATTGCGACCAACCAGATGATAAACTTTTGGGTTGCAGCACTATTTTGGTAGGAATTAGCATTTACGAGCGCATTAATAATAGAGCCCACGGCAATAGAAAGGTTAACGATGTTCCAAAGACCGTTCATTTGCCAGTAATAAGCCATGTGTCCGGTGCTGTTACGATGAGTGCGCCATAATAATATGTTGACGACAGCCCACGTACCCAGCAGCACCATAAAACCTATAAGCACTTGTACAAACATGTTGTTATTTTACCCCACTATTATAGATAAACATACGGTGTTTCTACGCTAACGTATCATTAAGAGAGATCTAACGATTAGAGCGTTGTACCGCAGCGATTTCGTATGGCAATGGCCACGGGTTAAACGTACAACCTTGTAAGCTAATGGACTGTTGTTGCATAACCGGTGCTGGCTGACCAGCTGCAGAACAGAATTCATGGCCTCTGCCAAGCCGATGACCGACTTCGTGATTGACAACCATGTGTTGGTAGTCACGGAGTGAGCCTCCAGCTGCGTTCCAACTTGGTGTCGCCAAACGCCATCTGTCGTCATTGATAATGACGTATCGACCTACCCTACAACTATAAGTAGAGTCGCATGTGCCTGGGTAGCGAGCAGGTAGTTCTGAAGGTTCTGAAAGCACAATATCAAAATTAGATGCTCCACTAACACGTGCAAACGTTACGCCAGCTTGTGCCCACCCTCTGCCATCGGCAAGTGTTTGGGCTACTTTTGCGGCAAAGTCATCTAGACTAGATTTAGTGTTGCCCCAGGTAATAATCCTGTACGTGTACGTGACTGATCTAACGGTATCGTCTACTGTTATTTGCTTTTTTTGAAACGGCACAGTGTCGAAAGATAGTTGCGATGTAAACGCCGTTTGCTGGTTTACGGCGGTAACTAATTGTTGTGCGATTTTACCTATATTGTTGGCATTTCTACCGTCGGCACCTTGGGTGGTCACAGCTTGTGGTTTGCCACTTTTATAGTTGGTGGTAATTTCGTTGACAGCTGGTTTGTTAGCTTTGGCGGCAGCTTCTTCTAACAGAATCAGGCTGTCGCTCTCACGTAGTGTTAGCTCAGTATAATTGCTATTGGGAATGAGCATAGTAATGAGACGAAGCTTAGAAATCTCATAATTATTTGTACCATCACTAAGCGAATACGTGTTGTTGTAGATGGCTTGTGCTTTGTCTTTTAATTTAGAAAGGATTTCGGTATTAAGGACAGGGGTGACCTGCTTGAGCGTCGTTTGGATTGTGCCGTTAGCATTTGCAGGGTTAAATACGGTGTTTACTATGTTTTGAGCGACATCACTGAGTAGTATGCTGTTGCCTGAAACAGCATCTTGAATAGTAACTTGATCTTCTGCTACAACGAAACTCGCGTTTTTTGGTGGTTGTTTGTCTTGTGGTATAGCTGGTAAGGTACTTTTTTGGAACTGTAATTCATCTATGCTTACGAGTGGTGCTGTGTATTTATTGTAAAAAAGTGGATTAACCAACCGATTTAATCGTTGTGCAGAAAGTGCTTGAGAAAGTTGGCTATCACTAATGTATACTCCTAAATTTGCTGCCGTGTCTTCTATTGTTACATCATTAGCAGTAATGATAACTTTACTATTGGCAAGCTGTGTATTTACGGTTGCTTTGGCATCATTGACTGATTGGTTACCAATGTTTATACCATATAAGGTTGTACTAGCTGCAAATTGGCTACTCGTGGTGGTGTATTGCCATAAGCCAAAACTCACATATGCCAAAATAAGTACACCAAGCACTACGCTTGGTATAAAGACGAATTTATTCTTGTAAAATTTTCGCAGCATTTACATCTAGTATATACCAATAAGATACTAGGTTGAATTCTACGTAGCGAGGTTTCTTTTGTAGTCGGATTCATCTTCTATTTCGTGGCCGATTATTTCTTCTAGTAAATCTTCTATAGTAACAATACCTAATTGGTAAATAAAATACCTGCTAAGCTAAGGTGCCTATTTTGCCGCAGCGGTAAAACAACTTTGGCTTGTTTATTACCCAATGCACTGAGCCTGCGAAGATCGGTTACGTTTAACGACATTAATGCGACGTTTAGCCCCGAACAAACCGCTGCTATAAGTAAAAATACTACTACTTGGATGATAATATATAGTATGTCGATATCATTACTATAAAACGAATACTATATGTGAACAAATAAGATATTGTGACGAAATATGGTATAATTGTTATATTCATAAGCGACCGGTAATCGTACTGGTCATTTTTATTGTAAAGGCACCATGCATACACCTGATAAAATTAGAAATATTGCAGTTATTGCACATGTAGATCACGGCAAAACAACAATTGTTGATGGTTTTTTAAAACAATCGCACACCTTTAGAGACAACCAAGCAGAGATGCAACAAACACTACTAATGGATAGTGGTGACCAGGAGCGAGAACGTGGCATAACCATCACCGCCAAAATAACTGCTGTGCATTGGAACGATTACCGCATAAATATTATTGATACACCTGGGCACGCCGATTTTAGCGGTGAAGTAGAACGTACCCTTAACATGGCAGATGGCTGTTTGCTTATTGTTGACGCACAAGAAGGCCCAATGCCACAAACAAAATTTGTATTATCTAAAGCGCTTCAGATGGGCTTAAAGCCAATTGTAATAATCAACAAAATAGATAAACCTGGTAGCCGAATCTTTGAAGTAAAAGACGAGCTAGATAACTTATTCTTAGAGCTAGCCGTCAATGAAGACCAGCTACATTACCCAATATATTATTCAATTGGTCGTGAAGGTAAAGCGTGGGATGAGATGCCAGAAGATACTAGTGTTGATGCCAACTTAAACCCAATTTTTGATGCAATTATTGCCGATATTCCTGCCCCAGATGTTGCGCCAGATAAACCATTTCAACTTTTAGTAACTGCTCTATCATGGGATAATTTTCAGGGGAAATACGCTGTAGGAAGAGTCAGCAGAGGAAGTGCTGTGCCCGGAATGCCCGTAGCTCTCTGTAAAAAAAACGGTAGTATTGTAAAAGGTAAAATAGAAAAAATATACGAAAGCCAAGGGCTCACTAAACTTGTCATTCCAGAAGCTATTTCTGGAGATATTGTAAGTGTAACGGGCGTAGCTGATGCCCAAATTGGTGAAACCATAGCAGATATTAACCACCCAGAAGCGTTGCCAGTCATTGCCATAGAACCTCCAACATTACAGATATACCTAGGGCCCAATACGAGTCCATTTAAAGGCAAAGAAGGTGATTTTACGACAACACGACAAATTAGTGATCGGTTGCAAAAAGAGCTCGAGACTAATGTCGGTCTTCGGGTAGAACAAGAGGGTCTTGGGTTTAAGGTATCTGGCCGTGGTGAACTCCACTTGAGCGTTTTAATAGAAGCAATGCGTCGTGAAGGCTACGAGTTCGAGGTTGGTCGTCCACAGGTAGTTACCATGAACGAAGATGGTGTCGTTAAAGAACCCATCGAACACGTTACAATTGAAGTGCCAAGCGAACATGTTGGAGCCGTACAGATGGAACTAGGCACGCGGCGCGCTGAGCTACAATCACAACACACTACAAGTAGTGGCGCCATGCGACTAACCTACGTAATGCCTACACGCGCCATGCTTGGAATGCGCAACGTGCTTTTAACGAGCACAAAAGGCACCGTAATTATGAATAGTATTAGTGCTGGTTATGAACCTCTGGGTGCAGATTTGCGCCAACTACGTAATGGTGTATTGATAGCCTGGGAACAGGGCACGGCAACACCGTATGCCCTGCAAACTGCACAAGAAAGAGGTACCTGCTTTATAGGCCCGGGCGCGAATGTTTACGCCGGGCAAATTATTGGCCTTAATACGCGCAGTGGTGATTTAGAGATTAATGTTGCCAAAGAAAAACATCTTACCAATATGCGTAGTTCTTCGTCCGATGGCGTTGTACAGCTTACCCCACCAGTTACGATGAGCCTAGAACAGTGTATTGATTTTATAGAAAATGATGAACTGCTTGAAGTTACTCCAAAAAACCTGCGATTGCGCAAAAAAGAACTCAACCACAACCAGCGTAAACGCAAAACCTAATTTATAAGGGGTACAAAAGCGTACCCTGGATGTTCGTCAATCGTTAGTGTACTGTTAGTTTTTGTTATTACCATAATGCTGCTCTGCAGTGGTATTACCATGATACCGTCACTAGACAGCTGGCTTACTAACTCTTCTGGTATTGTTTTGGCAGCTGCGCTCACCAATATTCTGTCGTATGGTGCATTGTTTTTATACCCTAGTTGCTCTTTTGCAGTTAAGAATGTGATATTTTGCAGTGGCACGCTTTGACAATTGTGCCTACCAAAAGTAGCTAATTCTGGCACAATTTCTGTTGCAGTAACATGTCCTTCTTTACCGACTAAGTATGCCAGTAAAGCTGTTGTCCAGCCCGAACCTGCGCCTACATCTAAAACATTATTACCAGGTTCTACCTGTAGCCAGTTGAGCATATTGTAAACAGTGCTTGGCTGGCTATTTGTTTGTCCGAACCCAATAGGCAATGGAGCATCTATATTGGCGTCATCTTTTACGTTACTTGGCAAAAAATCAGCGCGTGGCGCACGCTTAAATGCTGATTCTAAAGATATTGCTGATGTCATACTGTTAGTATACAGCAAATTAGCACTCTTGACAGCAGAGTGCTAATTTTTGTATACTAACAATAGAAAGCCTGCTTGAAATAAAACGGGCAGACTCTTCTAAAAAATAACTAACTAATAAGTATTAAGGAGGTTATTATGAGCAGTATAGTAAAATTTGATCCGTTTGCAGAAATGCAATCTTTACAAAAACAATTTTTTGGTGATGATTGGTTTACACCTTTTAAGGGTTTACAAATGCCTACCACAGATATTTATACAGAAGGCGACAAACAACTTACGGTAGAAGCACATCTGCCAAATTTTGACGAAAAAGATGTAGAAGTACGGGCAGATAACGGTGTTTTGGAAATACAAGCTGAAAAGCATGAAAAAGAAGAAGATAAGAAAAAGAAATATGTCGTGAGAGAAAGTAGCAGCAGTTTTTACAGGCGAATACATTTACCACAAGTAGCGAACGAAGATAAGATAGAAGCACATTTTGATAAAGGTGTGCTTAAGGTGGTGGTACCATTTAAGGCATTGCCAGAGCCTAAAAAGATTGCAATTAAGAAATCTAAATAAGTACAAACCAGCTAGCTTATAACACAATACCACCCAAGTAAGGGTGGTATTTGCTATAGTTAATATAATAATGACAAATGCAGAACAGTTTTTAGGCCACTATATTGCCATCGAACGATATTTACGTCGCGCATATGGTTCGCAGGGACAATACGAAACTTTTTTGCAATTAGTCACTAAAGCAGAAAGACAACAATCGGTGATACGCTATTACGCTGCAGATTTGCGTGAATATGGTGAACTCAGAAATGCCATTATCCATAATCGTACCCCAGAAGATAACGCTATTATTGCCGAACCGCATAGCTTTGTGGTTGAGCGCATGGCACATATACGAAATATGATTGAACATCCAATCAAAATAGCTGACGTCATGACAACACCTGTTTATATAGCAAAATTGGAAGACTATGTTTACGAAACAGCCCAAAAAATGTTCCAGAATGTATACACTCATGTACCCGTATACGATGGTGATACATTTGTCGGAGTGCTGAGTGAAAGTGCAATACTACGATGGATAGCACAGCGAGTCGTGAAGAATCGAACATTGACAACTGAGCACACTATAAGCGAGCTGACTACTTGGCTTGACCAGTCTGGAAATAAATTCAATGATTATGAATTTGTGCCCCACACGATGGTCGTACTAGATGTGAAAAAACGTTTTGAGCAAGCTTTACAAGAGGGTAGGCGATTGGGTGCAATTTTTGTGACTAAATCTGGCAAATCATCAGAACCAATAGCCGGCATGGTGACGGCGTGGGACTTGCCAAGACTAACACTACAATAATGAATGCCTAACAATGTAGTAACTGGTTGCTTTGTGGCAGAATCATCATTATTTAGCCTTAGCAACCAAGCATAAGCAGTGTATACTGGTAGTGAAAACTAATATAGATATAGGTGGAAAATACATTGCAAACTAGTGAAACTTTTGTTGTATCTACGAATGCGACACACCTAGCTGTAATAGAAAGTAACCAATGGCAACAGAACCAATAATACTTGTTTGTAGCAGCGATAGCTCTATAAAAACATATAGCGTATTTAGAAGAGGAAACGAATTAGCAAATGTAGATATTGTGCATACTAGTGGTGAGTCTAGGTTTCATATTCGCCATAAAGAGACGGTATTTGACACACAGTTTGCAGGTGGTGATAGGCATGAGTGCCTTAGCCAGGTGTTCGCTACACTGATTGAACAGGGCGTTATTGATTCAGCCCAAGATATTGCTGGTGTTGGAATACAAATAAGCGCACCAGGCGGCTATTTCTTACAGGACAGACCCATAAACGACTATGAGATTACTATATTAGAACAGCTAAAAATAGCCTCTCCGACGCAGCTGGAAGAGCAACTAAAAGAAATATACAGCATCAAGCAGCTATTACCTAGGGCAAAGATTATTGGCGTGTCTGATAGTGCGTTTCACGTTACAAAACCTGACTATGCATGGAATTACGCGATATCGCTCGAAGACGCAGACACATACGATATTAAACGGTTTGGTTATAACGGTATTGCACTAGAATCGGTGCGTATGCAACTAAAAGGTTCTCAGTATGCAACACTCAATAAAGTGGTGGTTTGCTACTTAGGCAACCAAAGTAGCGCCACGGCGTTGTTTAACAGAAAGAGTATAGATACCACGATGGGTTTTTCAAATAGCGAAGGTATGATGATGGCGACACAAGCGGGTTCACTTTCTTATACTACAGGCCTCGCACTTGCTAAAAAGAAAAACGTATCGCCCAATCAGCTTGGTCATGAGCTTGCAAACAATGCAGGATTATATGGCATTAGCGGCAGTAGCAGTGACATACTTGCGTTAATTGAAAAAGAATCGGCTGGTGATCATAGGGCAGAGCTTGCTGTAAGCATGTATGTATACAGCGCACGGCAAGCTATCGCACAGATGGTTGCTTCACTGCAAGGTATCGATGGGCTTGTTTTCGCAGGCCCTACAGCTATGCAATCTGCACTCATCCGAAAACGAATTGTTGATGGATTAGAATATCTAGGACTTGTTATTACCCCCAAGCTCAACCTAGAAGAAATAAGCAATAAAAAAATAACTGCTTTGCAGCCAAGAACTCGCTCAAAACCTGTGCTCGTTGTACCAATACAAAAAGAGCGAATCATGCAATCGCACGTTCGCTCATTTTTGGTCTAGATTATTGCTACAAGACGCCAGCTTTAGACAAGTCGTCAAGCCCACCTAAATCGGTGACGTTGGTAAAACCGTTGGTTTTTAGTATGGCTGCTGCTTGGTTTGAACGATTGCCGCTTCTGCAATAGACGTAAATTGTGGAGTCTTTAGCGACGGAAGGTAATTCACCCGATTGCATAGTTTCTACATTGAAATTTATAGCACCTTCTACGTGTTTCGTAGCAAATTCTTCTGGTGTACGAACGTCGTATATATACGCAGTACCACTTTTTACACCAGCGACTGCTGTCTGGGCAGGGTTGAGTTGAGATTGTGCTTCTGATGTTTGGTTAGTAGCATTAGCGTTTGAACTATCGGGTAGAAGTATCCACAACCCAACAGCTGCAACAATAACCACAGATATAATAACGAGTACTTTTTTCATATTCATTTAGCTTATTAATGCTTTTTGAAGTTGCTGTACATCAAACCCAAGGATTCCTTGTTCGCTGTCTTTACCGTCAGAGATAACCGTAAAGGGAACGCCCATTTGACCACTTTTTTTAATCATTTCTTGCGCTGCTGTGTAGTCTTGGTCTACGCGCTTTTCCGTATAAGGAAATTTATTATCGTCTAAAAATTTTTTTAACATGTGACAAAAACCACATGTTGCAGTTGTGTATACTGTAATTGACTTAGCCATGTATGCCCTTTCTTATTGTAAATTGTTTACAATTGTATAATACACACAAAACTGCTATACTGCAAGTTAATTATGCAACTAAGAATGACCTATCAGACAAGACAAGTGTTGTTTACTGCACGCAAGCTGCATCATGCAACCAATTCTGAGATATTGAACGAAGTAAGAGCTGATTTGCCAGATCTATCTGCAACGACAGTTCATAGGATTACATCGCGCCTCATTAGTGCAGGTATATTAGCCTATGGGCCTGAAATAAATGGATCAAAAATAATCGATGCCAACACATCACCACATGATCATTTTGTGTGTGAAGCCTGCTATGGCATTAAGGATATAACTATTAGCCAGCAGAGCCGCAATGAATTACAAAAACAAGTTGATTCGTTGGTACTTAAGTCAAGACTTACCATCACTGGTGACTGCACGCAGTGTGCGCACTAATAAGATTCGGTGAGCCCAGCGAGCAAACCTTGTTTATCAGATAACGCAGTTTTACAAAGCACACACTGTTCTTCTAGGTCGCTCGTGTGTGCCCATAGGCCGATAGCTTTTTGCGTACCCGCGATGTCGCTATAAGATACAAAATCTGCCAACGAACGCATGATACTCCCTAAAAAGCCACCAAAAACAAAAGACTTATACTGAAAAACAGCCCACCGTTTGCCTACTGGTACAACTGTTGCTGGCACAAGTGGTTTATAGGCTTTGCTTTTTTTATGACCATACACTTTTTTCTCTAAATCTTTTGCAACATAGTTGGCATGATGCACTGCTGTTAGCCCAAGCCCACTAAAAGGAGTCACCGCATTGTCACCAATGACATAGACACGCTTATCTACCATGAGGTGATCATCGACAAGTACTTTAGATCTATTGTTAAGCGTAAAAACGTGACTGTGTTTGGCAAAGAATGGGTTATTGGCCACGCCAGCTGTCCAAATGACTGTTTTTGTCGGGATAGTACGACCGTTCACAACTAAGCCTGTGTCTGATTCGTATTCAACCTTGCTATTTAGGTGTACAGTAATGCCAAGTAACCGTAGGCGTTGCAAGGTAATTTTTGAAGCTTTAGGGTGTGACATAGGCAGTACTCTAGAAGAAGCCTCTACGAGTTCAATGTGGATACGTCGTTTTCGGAGACCATGCCTTTTTACGACTGAACGCATATACGACGACATCGCAGCTGCAAGCTCGACACCAGTAGGGCCTGCGCCTACGACGACGTAGTGTTTATCTGGTGCATGTTCGTTTAGGAGTTCTTGGTGAATATGTGTTCTAAAGCGCCGTAGCTCTTTTTGGGTTTTTATACTGTGGGCATGTTCAGCAATACCAGGAATACCAAAATATGTTGTGACCGATCCTAGAGCCAAGACTGCGTAATCATAATGAACGATTTTGCCTTTACTAAGCGTAATAGTGCGCTTGTGAGGATCTATATTTGTCATTGTAGCTTTTGTAAATTTTGTATCTGGTAAATCCGCGAGAAGCTCATGTATAGGCAGCAGTGCTTCTTTTTCTTTGTGCCCTGTTGCTACCCTATATAGAGCAGCGCTATATCTAAAGTTAGATTCATTAGATACGAGCGTGACAGCTATGTGGTTATTCTTGGCGAGTTTTTTAAGTTTTCTTGCAAGCCGGATGCCTGCCCACCCGCCGCCAACAATGACGACATGTTTTTTTAGCATATATAAAGTATTGTACAACAAATCATGTAGTTGCGCTTATGTTTAAGCAAGTGATACAGTAAAAAGCGATGAATGATTTAAAACAACAAATCTCAAACATTATTGAAGGTGAAGTTGATGACTCGCCAGAAGTGAAAGAATTTTATAGCCATGACGCAAGTATGTTTGAACTTGCTCCACAAATCGTAGCCTATCCTAAAAACGCCGCGGATATAAAAAAAATTGTATCGTTTGTGGCCGAAAATAAGAAAAACCAGCCAGAATTATCTGTGACTGTACGCAGTGGTGGGACATGCATGTCTGGTGGTGCAGTCAATGACTCTATCGTGCTTGATGTCCAAAAACATATGAACGCCATTGGTGACGTTTCACCCACAAAAGCTAGTGCCCAGCCTGGTATGTGGTACCGCGATTTTGAAAAAGAAACACTAAAAGTAAAGGCAATTATGCCCAGCTATCCTGCATCAAGAGATTTATGCACTGTTGGGGGTATGGTTGCGAATAATGCCGGTGGTGAAAAGTCTCTTCAATACGGTAAGACAGAAAAATATATAGACCAACTAAAAGTTATTTTAGGTGATGGCAATGAATACATCGTAAAAGCACTAAATAAAAGTGAACTTGATGCAAAAATAGCTCAGAATGATTACGAAGGAAATATCTATAAACAATTATTTGAACTCGTAGATAACAATTATGATGAAATCAAAAACGCCAAACCACACATAAGTAAGGATTCTACGGGGTACCATATTTGGGATGTGTGGGATAGGGAAACGGGTATTTTTGATATTACCCAAGTCATGGTGGGATCGCAAGGTACGTTGGGTATTGTTACAGATGTTACGTTTCGGCTTGTACCTGCACCGACACACTCAGGAACTTTAGTCGTATTCTTACGAAAAATCGATGATCTAGGAGATTTAATTAATAAAGTTCTTGAACATAAACCAGCCACATTTGAAGGGTTTGATAACTATACACTTATGCTCAGTTTTAAATTATTCTTCTATTTTCACAAAACTCTAGGCTGGGCAGGGCTCACGAAACTAGCTTTTCAGCTAATACCAGACGCACTGATGTTATTCCGCGGGATTCCAAAGATGGTATTGCTCGTCGAGTTCAATGGTGACACTCAAGATGAAGTCAGACAAAAAGTACACCACATGCGCGAAGACTTAAAGCCGTTTGGGCATGAAGCGCTATTTGAAGAAGACGGTGGGCAAGACCAAGCTAAAAAATTTTGGATTATGCGCCGCGAGAGTTTTAACTTATTGCGCAAAAAAGTAAAAAACAAGCACACCGCCCCATTTATGGATGACCTTATTGTGCCACCACAAACCTTACCTCACTTTTTGCCTGAAGTAAGGGCAATTATTAATAAGTACAAATTACTGGCAACAATTGCAGGGCACATGGGCGATGGTAACTTTCATATCATTCCGCTTATGAAGATAGAGGATGAAAAAGAAAAAGCTAAATTAGAGCCAGCCATGCATGAAATTAATGAATTAGTACTAAAATACGGTGGCAGCCTAAGCGGTGAGCATAACGATGGTATGATACGCGGGCCCTGGCTAAAAGATATGTATGGCCCTGCAGTATTTGCTTATTTTCAAACAGTTAAAAATATATTTGACCCAGAAAATATCTTTAATCCACACAAAAAGACTGATTCTGATTGGCAGTTTAGTATGGCCCACTTGCGCGAGCACTTTTAAAGTTGCCTTGAATACAATGTATTTGGTACAATCATAAGCGTTCATTAATAGTTAGAAGCACAAAATATCACGAGTGTGGGTAGAGAACTAGCTCAGTAACCCACCGGCAACCATCGCACGTCGCGAACGGTGCCCCATCTAGTCCGCTTTGGTACGGAAAGATATGTATAGAATCCTTTCTTAGGAGCATGCATACAATACGTGGTGCTGCTTCGCTAAAAGAAAGGATTTTTTTATGTCAAAACATGTAAAGGTGAGTGAGTCTGTGTGTGCTGGGCATCCAGATAAATTAGCAGATCAGATTAGTGATGCTATATTAGACGCCGCATTAACTCAGGATGCATTTGCCAGGGTTGCTGCCGAGACTCTTGTGGCCAAAGACACCATTATACTTGCTGGTGAACTAAGTACGACCGCAAACTTAGATTTTGATTCTATTGCCCGCAATGTAATTAAAGACAATGGCTATACGCACCCCGGTTGGGGCTTTAGCGATCGTTCGGTAATTATAAATAAATTACATCAACAGTCTAAAGAGATTTCTATTGGAGTAGATGATGACGGGGCTGGAGATCAGGGATTGATGTATGGGTATGCAACAAACGAAACAGATCAGTACTTGCCATTACCTTTGGTGTTATCGCACACAATATGCAGATTATTAGACGAGTATAGGGTGAACAAAACAATACCTTATCTAAGGCCTGATGGTAAAGCACAAGTAGTCGTAGAATATGATGGCTATAAACCGATTGCTGTTAAGCACATTACCATAGCAGTGCCTCATGATGAGGCTGTTACGCTTGATACAGTTAAAGATGACCTATTAAAATTAATAATTACTCCAATATTGCACGAATATACATTACATACTCCAAACGACATTATTGTGAATGGCACTGGTGTATGGCACAACCCAGGGCCTGCCAGTGACGTAGGTTTAACAGGGCGCAAAATAGTCGTAGATACGTATGGTGGTGCTGCAAAAGTAGGCGGAGGAGCGTTTAGTGGTAAAGATCCTAGTAAAGTCGATAGGTCGGGTGCGTATGCAGCGAGATATATTGCCAAAAACATAGTTGCGAATGGCTTAGCCGACAGGGCTGAAGTGTGTTTAGCATATTATATTGGCGCGAAGTCCCCAATTATTCAGACAATTGATACGTTTGGTACTGCTCACGTTTCTGAAGAATCTTTACGTAACGCGATGCATAATCTTTTAGATTGCTCTGTTAAGAATGTGATTGAAAAACTGGACTTAAGAAGACCTATATATAAAGCAACCAGTACCTATGGACACTTTGGTAAGCAAAACTTACCATGGGAAAAACTAACTAATTTGGTACACTAAAAGCATAACCTTAAATAAGGAACGTGTGAATATGACAAAAAAAGTATCAGTAACATCAATACTTATGGCTTTATTGCTTACGCTATCAGTAATAGCGATGCCTATTGTCGTCAAGGCAGAATCCGAGCAGAACGCTGCGGAATCAATTAGTGAATTGAGAAATAAAAAAGCCGAAGAATTAAAGGAAAAATATCAAAAACAGATAGAAGAGGCTAGAGAACGGGCAAAACAACAAGTAGAAGCAGCCAAAGAGAAGCAAGAAGCAAAAACTGTAGAAGTAAGAGTTAAAAATTGTGAGTCTAGAGCTAATGAACTACAGAATAAATTTAAATCTACTATTACTGCAGCCCAAAGACATCAAAATACTTTTAACGATTTTAACAAAAAAATTGACAATTTTGTGTCAATGAGAAGTTTAGAATTAACGAATGGTGCATCACTTAAAATGACTGTTGTAGAAGCCGGTGCAGCCTCACAGCAAGCCGTAGACGCATTAGCTACTTTCTCTACTGAGCCTATAGATTGTAACGCTATAGATGATGTCACCCAGAACGTCATAGCTTACAAAGAAGCTTTAGATACAGCTAAAGATGCACTGAAAGCATATAGAACTGCTACAAAAAACTATCTTGTGGCCGTTAAAGCAAGCGCCTTAGCCGAAGAAACTAGTACAGACACACAAGCAACAGAAGGGGCTAACTAATTATGAAACAACAAGGATCTTTACATATTATAGTAATGATTGCCGTAGTTCTTATAGGCGTAATAGGTTTTGCTGGTTGGCGAGTCTACAATACACAAAAAACCAATGACGTAACTACCAGCACCACCCAACAACCACCCGTAGATACTTCAGTAAATAGCGCGAAAGATGTGGCAGACTTAGAGAGCCAGGTAGATGCTACCAATATAGACAATGACTTAGATGGCTCATCTCTGGACAACGATTTAAGCAATTTACAATAGATTACTAGCATAATCTTAGTCGTATAGTGATTATGGTCTTTTCGTATATAATAAGAGCTATATGATCAAAAAAATAGTAAACAATTATAATGAACTAGCAACATATTTTGTGTGGGGCGTTTCTTGGGTTAGTGTATTTGGCAGTTTGTATTTTAGTGAAATTAAGGGGTTTGTTCCGTGTGATCTATGTTGGTGGCAACGGTTGTTAATTTACCCTCTGGCAATAATATCAACAGTGGCAATTATTAGAAAAGATTATAAAAACTTTATGTATTACGTACTACCTTTTGGTGTCCTGGGTTTTATTGTTAGTCTTTATCATTCATTACTACAATGGGGTGTTATAGAAAAGAATATACTAGATTGCACCGCCACAGGCGTTTCTTGCTCTAAGCCAGAAATTGAAATATTTGGCTTTATTACAATACCATTTTTATCGTTTTTGGCATTTACAGCATTAACAATAGTTTCGGGTATTAGTATTTATATTCAGCATAAAAAAGTTAACTGAGCAAAATAATATAACTTAAGCTTTCATATACTTGCGCTTATATTCTAGGTATATTTGAATTGTTGATAAGATTACAATCATAATAACTGGACCTATAACAATACCAAGAAACCCAAATATACCTATTCCTGCAAAAACAGATAATATTGTAAGAGCCGGGTCCATTCGTGCACTTTTAGGGACAAATTTAGGTCTCATTATATTATCGATATTTGTCGTAATGATAAAGTGCCATGCTAAGAGAAATACCCCTTGCCAAACATTACCGGTTAGTATTAAAACAATACCTAAAGGTATTAATATAATGCCCCCGCCTAAAGGAATGATAGAAAGGAACGTTAATAAAAAGAACCAAAATGCCAGGTAGTCAAACCCAATTATCCAAAGAGAAAGTGTTCCAGACAAACCTTGTGCTACAGCTATGGCAAACTGACCTTTCACCATTGCAGAGGTCATGTCTCCCATTCTTTTTAGGTATAATTTATTGAGTGTTTCACCTAGAGGGTTAATTTCATTGAGCATCTTCATTAATTCCTTTTGGTTTTTTAATAAAGAAGAAAACACAAACAGAAAGATAATGAGCATGGTAAAGAAGTTTGCTATCCCTCCAGCGAAACCTTTAATTAAGTCTACCGAAGTATTAATAATTGTCGATGCATTATCTTGCAGCCAACTTATAACCTTATCGGAGCTAAGAGGGTTAGTAGATACAAATGGTAATCTTGCAGCCTGATCGTTTAAACTATTGACTGCATTGTCTACAGCATCAGAAAATGAACCAGTAGAAGTAGTAGATTGTATATTATTTACCAACTCTATTGCCTGTGCTACCGTTACCGTGATGAGCAGTGAAACGGGTATAGCAACTGTAATAAACATTACGACTACAGTCATACTCACCGCGCTACCTTTTCTGTCCTTAAACTTAACTAAAAACCACCTATATATAGGGTTAAATAAAAAGGCTAAAATTGCAGCAAGCGTAATTAATATAAAATAGTTTTGCAAAAATAGCATTAAGCATATCACGCTAATAATAACGGCAGTGATGATTACTTTTTGATTTATGGGTGAGGATTGTACTTTAGAACTCATATGCACAACTATACCACACAGAAATAAGCATTTTTGGCAAAGAAACTTGAAATAATATTAAAAAAGTAGTATAATTTGTTTTAAATATAGCTAAGTTACAAGAAGTAGTGCCATATGCCAACCAAGAAAAGTAATCGTAAACCACCACAATCACAAGAAATCGCATCTCTTAGGGCAGAGTCAAAGAGATTACAACAAGAAAATGATGCTCTAAAAGAGCAGTTGGTTGCCATTACATCTAAAAAGCCAAAAAAATCACGCAAGTGGTATAAAAATGCTTTAACAGTGTTATTACTCACTGTGTCTGTTGTTAGTTTTATGTTGTTTAATGTATCTAGTTGGGTAAAAAACACAATTCTAGACACTGATACATTTGTTGCAACAATGCAGCCACTTATTAGTCAGCCGGCTGTTCAAGAAAATATTACGCAAGAAATATCAACAAGATTGTTTGAAAACGTAAATGTAGAAGAACAATTAGAAAATGTCTTACCAGACCAAGTGGCTTTTTTAAGTGGTCCGCTCGCTAATCAAGTGGTATCAGTAACTGAAGGACGCATTCAAAAAGTTATTAGTAGCCCACAAGTATATACACTTTGGGGTGAAGCGTTGGGTAAAGCGCAGACTGCTGTGGTTGGCTATATTCAAAATGATAATAATGACGGAGTAGTGGATGTAAATGATGTATACACGAAAATATCTGCAAACGTATCGTCTGACGATAAATTAAGTTTTCTGTTTAATAGACAACTGCCCCCCAAGGTAGGCACAATCACCCTCGCTGAAATTCAGTGGCTTCCACAAGCACGTAGTTACATTAATATGCTGAGTGTTGCCCCCCCTGTATTTTTAGCGACTAGTTTAGTAACCCTGCTCGGTGCAGTACTTTTATCTGTAAAAAAGCGACGCTTAGTTATCGTATTTTTAGTACTCTCATTAGTGATGATGTTTGCAACGATAGCTGCGCTTTCGCTGGGCAATTGGCATTTAGGCAATAGTGTGAATCCAGAAAACAAAGGGCTCGCCCAAGCTGTGTATACGACAATTACAGAACCACTCAAGAATAGGACGATTAGTTACGGTACACTGTTATTTGCGATAACTATTGTTGCTATTGTAAGTGCGCCAATTGCCTGGATTAAACGCGTCCGGCAGTATGTCGATACAACAATTGTGCACTTGGCCACCAAGCTGTTACCGACCGTATCGCTGCCTCGTTGGTTAATAGATTTTTCTGCGTACATCAGTGTAATAAGCTGGACGTTATTTATCGCATTGTTTGTTATTGTAGGGGTACGGATTCCACCTGATTACAATCAAGTCATTACAGGATTCGCATGGGCTACCTTTGCGAGCATTGTGCTATACATAGTACATGTATGTGTTCGTGTAATGAATCGACCATCAGCCCAGTAGTGTTACTATAGAACTATGATAGGAAGATCACGCCACACACTTCCGAATTGGGCGCCGCGCCTCGTTGGTATTGTCATCGCATCAATTGTTGCTACAATCGCTGCTGGTTATGTGTTGCTACAAATATCTAACTTACTATCGTGGTTGCTTGTTTCGCTATTTTTGTCATTTGCACTCGAGCCGATTGTCAACCAACTGGTTCACCGTGGCTGGTCAAGAAATATCGCAACATCGGTTGTGTTGCTGGCATTTGGAGGTATGGCAGTGGTGCTAGTTGCTGCGATGATACCACTATTCGTTCAACAAGTGACTGAGGTAGTAAAGCAATCACCAGACTGGCTTACCTCTCTACTTTCTACTGTTAATTCAGTCGCAGGAACGAACATTTCATCAACAGACATAATAGATAAATTATCTTTAAGTGATCAGGCGGTAACGAATTATGTAACTAACATAGCTAACAATGTGCTAGGCTTTGGAAGACAACTGTTGTATGTATTGTTACAAGTGCTAGCGATATTATTATTTACGTTTTATTTCGTGTCTGATGGACCATATTTACGTAGGGTGATTTGTTCTTTCTTGTCACCAAGACAACAAAAAATCGTGCTTACTACCTGGGAAATTGCCATAGAAAAAACTGGTGGCTTTATGGTGTCACGGATTATTCTTGGTGGAATATCAACCGTAGCACACTATATTGCACTTACTATAATTGGTGTGCCATTTGCTTTACCACTGGCAATATGGGTTGGGGTTGTATCCCAGTTTTTACCAATTATAGGTACGTATATTGCAGCAGCACTACCGTTATTGGTGGCGGTATTACAGAGCCCAACAGATGCTCTTGTGTTGATGGTCTTTATTGTGGCGTATCAACAGCTAGAAAACTACATATTGGGACCTAAGATAGCAGCACATACAATGGAACTTCACCCGGCTGTTGCATTTGGTGCGGTGATAGCCGGCGCAAGCATCGGCGGAATTATTGGTGCGTTTGTTGCGCTACCAATTGCCGCAATGCTCCAAGAGATAGCCATTGTATACTTAAATAGGAATGAGGTCATTGAATCTAAGCTTACCGAAACAACAACTGATAGTGTGTTAAAAAACAAAACCAAGCCATAATAATGAAAAGTATGCTAGTATAAAGGTACTAACTTTAAGGAGGATCTCTATGGCTAAGCAGTCAGAGGTGTATATGTTCGATGAACATACGAAAAACATGTGGTGGGTGTTAGTCCTAACAGGGCTATTATCAGTCATCTTTGGTTTTGTGGCTATTATATGGCCGGGTATTACCATTGGTGTTCTAGCATTGCTACTTGCAGTGTATATAGGAATTACAGGTATAGCTGATATTGTCAGTGGCATTAAAAAGTTTAGCACGGGCTTCTTTGCTGCCGCGCTTACACTATTGGTTGGGCTTTTGTTCTTGGGCGTATCTGTCTACCTACTAAGTAACATTGGTTCTGGCTTAGCTGTCATGACACTCGTACTACTCATTGCGCTAAGTTTTATTGTGCGTGGTGTTGTTGCAATCGTCGTAGCATTTGCAGATCCTGACTATCGGGCTACGCGCTGGCTTAATGTCGTTGTTGGGTCATTATCGGTACTTGCTGGTTTAGTAGTTGCTTGGTATCCGAGTGCAGCGACATTGGCATGGGTATGGGTAATTGGTTTCTTTGCCCTCGTAAGTGGCGCAATGCAAATTGGACTTGGCTTTACTGCTAAAGATCATCTAGAAAAAGGTAAAAAATAAATAGAGTATAGTTGCTATAAACGTGCTGTAGCGCTACACTAAAAGTGGAAGTTAAACTTCCGCCAAAGCCGGGTGAAACATCCCGGCTTTTTTAATGGGTGCATTGCATGTACCATAGAAGGTATGACCATAAGCGCGCACAGATTGATAATAGATAACAGCACTTTATACGCAGGTTTTACATGGATGTAATTACCATTGTTCTGATAGTTCTGACAATAGTTTTGTTGGCAACCATTATGTATTTAGTGTATGCGCTCAGACGTAGCGCTGCCCCTGCCATAACCAACAATGAGATACAAAACTTAAATAATCGCCTCGATGCAATTAAAGACAGTCTTAATATCACTGTTAACGACCGCTTAGACAAAAACACTAAGCTTATGAGTGATACTATGCAACAGCAGTTTAGCCAAAGTGCAAAGCTAATTGCTGACGTCACCAATAGACTTACAAAATTAGACGAAACGAATAAGCGTGTGGTTGATGTTGCAGATGAACTTAAAATGCTGCAAAATGTGCTCCAAAACCCTAAACAACGTGGTGGTATAGGTGAGTATTATTTAGACGTGGTTCTTGGAAATGTTTTACCAAGTAAGCTATATCAATTACAGTACAAATTTGCTGACGGAGAAATAGTCGATGCAGTGATTAAACTAGATAAAGGCAGACTTCTGGCAATTGATAGTAAATTTAGCCTTGAAAACTATAACCGATTAGTAGAAGAAACCGATAAAACTAAACGTGTTGCACTCGCAAAATTATTTAAAGCGGATTTAAAAAATAGGATAGACGAAACAGCTAAGTACATACGGCCAGCAGAAAACACGCTAGATTACGCATTTATGTTTATACCGAGCGAAGCCATTTATTATGATCTACTTATTAATCAGGTAGGTATGACCAATACGTCTGCGAGAGATTTACTAGAATATGCATTTATCGATAAAAAAGTTATTATTGTCAGCCCGACGACATTACTCGCATACTTGCAAACAGTATTGCAGGGCTTGCGGAGCTTGCAGATAGAGGAGCAAGCCAAAGAAATTCAAAAAAGGGTAGGCGAGCTTGGTAAACATATTGCGACGCACGAAACATACATGCAGAAGCTTGGCACAAGTTTAGGGACAACCGTAAATCATTTTAACACTGCGCATAAAGAACTTAAAAAGATGGATAAAGACGTTATAAAAATAGCTCACACGGACGCAAGTGTTGAACCACTTGTTATTGAAAAGCCCAAAGAAGACTAGCTTAGCCTATTTAGTAGCGTTTATCTATGTAATAAATCTAGCGTAAGCGCTGCTGTCCAGGTAAAGTCAGCACTGCCTAAGCCCTCTCCGTTGTTTGGATTATAGTATTCCCAGACGCCACTGCTACGCACCATTTGTAATGTATGGCTGACAAGCGCTTGAGATTCTTGTGTGAAACCATAACGCTCTAGGCCATCTATGATGAGCCAGTTTGTATTGAGCCAACTTGGTCCTTGCCAGTACCGCCACTCGTCAAATATTCGACTATTTTTAGGCACAGACGGTACCGGAAATTGCGTCCAAAAGGCAGAAGAAGTGGTTAATATTTTTACAAGTGTTTCCGCTCTTTTTTTGCTTATAGCACCACTATACAGTGGCAACAGACTAGATATTGTTGGCTGCCGAAGCAGTTTTTTGGTTATAAAATCACGACTAAAATAAATACTGTAAGTTTCGTCCCACAGAGATTCTATGGCAATTTCGCTTTGTTGCATGTTAGCATCTAGTTCTTTAGGCAGTTTTCTATATATAGTCTTAGCAATATCTCTTAGTATTTGGTTATTGCGAATGAAAATGGCATTAAAGCCTACATCTTCTATAGCAAATAACGATCTGTGCAGAATAAGGTCTATATCATAATGTTTACGGCGTAAGCGTAATATAGCATCCCATGCCATGAGTGCATCAATATTCCGCATACGTTGTTCTTTAGGCACGCTTCGCGTATCACGCCGCACAAAATTAATGAATTTTTCTAGACGACTATTTTCTATTGCTGCAATCCACATCGGCCGACTGTGTTCACGTAGTTGTTGTTCCCATGGTGGGGTATTATCGAGACCTGTTTCATAAGGATGGATCTGAATAGTCAAGCCTTCCTTGTGTGGATCTCGTTCTTCGTATAGCCAGCTATGATACGCAAGGAGTACGGGGTACATTTTAGTATAAAACTGCTTTCGCTCGTTGTTGGGTAGGGCATTGCCAACACGCCAGGTTGCTTCTGCAAGTACTGGCGGTTGAGTGATGCCTGATGTTGCTACATCATTTGGTGATTCTGGCGACACCCAGCTACGCCACATATTCCGATCGCGGGCATAGCGTTTATCGGCACTAAATATCATATGTGGCATCATACCGTTATGCCATTGGCCATGAATAAGACTCAGTAATTCTTGTTTTGCCCGTTGAGGGTCAATATATGACCAGCCTATCGCCGCAAAACAACTATCCCACAACCACTGATGAGGGTAAAGGCCAGGTGATGGCACCGAATGTGTACCCCTATCATTGGCTCTAAGAACGTCTTCGCATGTGACAGCCAACGTATTCATATACTATTAGTATAGTTCTATTATCGATAATTGGTAAATATAATCGGAAAATCAAATTCGTGGGTTTTTAATAGCGTTATCACGTTTTGGAGTTCATCTTTTTTTGCACTCATAATACGAACTGTTTCGCCCTGTATCTGGGTTTTTACTTTTGGATAATGCTCTCTCACGAGTGAAGTGATAGCTTTAGCTTTGGCTTGGTCTAGACCACGTACCAAGGGCACCGTTAGACTCATTCGCAAATTATTGGTGGTTGGTTCAGCACTTACATCTAAACATTTTTGGCTTTGACCTCGAAGGGCAAGTTTTTTACGGATAATTTCTATAATTGCATCGAGCTGAAATTGGGTATCACCATTAATAAGTAGTGCCTGTTTATCATCGTTTTTCCAGCTTAACTGCGCAGTGGTATTTTTAAAATCATACCTATTTGCAATCTCGCGCTGGGCTTGGTCTACGACATTGTTCATTTCTGATTTATCGTATTCACTTTCAAGGTCAAAACTAAATAGTGCCATAGTACATTTCTTTCGTTTTATGTTACTTCATCGTATATTTCTAAGACCCACGCACCGGTATTTTTTATCCGCACATGGTGCTGTCCATCATATATTGTTATGATATCTTGCACAATATCTGTTATGAACCCTTCGTACGTGCGACATGTGGCATTTGCGCAGAACTCGTTACCAGCTGCATGGCTGGCAGACACCCGATCGCCAATACGTGGCTTTTGGTTGGACATGGTAATTTGAATATATATGTCTCGCTAAAAATGTCAATAGCATGTCTATCTGTACACGTAGTATAATGAAAGCCATATGTCGTATACATTCCAAGAAGTACAGTCTGCAAAAGCTAAATTGCAGCAAGAATTTAACCAGCTCAGTGATAAAACAGCTATAGTGCGCAGCCCTGTGTTTAAGCAGCTCTATGCAGAATTGCCAAACAAAAATAGTCAGCAAAAACCTTTATTTGGCGCAGAAGTAAATGCACTAAAAAAGGAAGTTACATCGTGGTTTTCTACAGAAGCAGTACAAGACAACCGTCAACCAATTGACGTCACTGCGCCGTTTGCACCCAATACCACAAAAAGACCACAGACGTTTACTTCTAGTGTAGGGAGTGAGCATCCTTTGATGTCAGAAATTACATATATCTTAGATATTTTTTACCGGATGGGTTTTACTGCTATGGAATCGCGCCAAGTTGATGATGACTACCATATGTTTGAAAGTCTTAATTTTCCAGAAGGCCACCCAGCCCGCGACGATTACGACACCTTTATGACCACAGAAGGTCTTATTGCGCCAGCACATACGAGCACCATGCAAAATAGGGCGCTTATACAATACAAAAATAATTTAATGAACGGCGAACCAATCGCTGTTGTAATCCCAGATAGAGTATTTAGAAACGAAGACTTAGACGCCACACATGAACATGCATTCTATCAGCTAGAAGGCATCTATGTAGATAAAGGCATAAATGTAGGTAACCTAATCGCTATATTGCGGGCATTTATGAGTGAGTATTATGGCCAAGACTTAAAAGCAAAAATCCAACCTTTTTACTTTCCGTTTACCGAACCTAGTTTTGAGTTTGCTATAGAGAGGCCAAAAACATTAAGGAAAGGAAATACAGAGGCAGACATGTGGTTGGAATTACTTGGTTGCGGTATGATACATCCTAATGTGCTTAAAATGGCGGGCATAGACTCTAATGAATATACGGGTTTTGCATGGGGCGGGGGCGTAGAACGTTTGGTTATGATGAAATATGAAGTTGAAGATATCAGGCATTTTTTAAGCGGTAAATTAGATTTTTTGAGGCAGTTTTAATATGAATGTTAGTTTAAAATGGGCGCAATCAGTCAGCAACGTAGACATCACCAGCATTGGAACAGATGAAGTCGTTAAAAAAATAGGTGCACAACTTGGTGCAGTAGAAGACGTTATAGAGTGGGGTAAAAAATACCAAGGTGTAGTAGTTGTTAAGGTGGTGAGCTGCGTTAAACACCCCAACGCCGATAAGCTAAGTGTTTGCTTGGTGGATGACGGCAATAGCATAAAAGATATCGAGCGTGACCAAGACGGACGTATACAGGTCGTGTGTGGAGCCCCAAACATAGCCACTGGCCAAACCGTCGTGTGGCTACCCCCAGGGGTAATTGTACCGAGCACCGCCGACGACAAAGAACCATTTGTACTTGGTGCACGTGAACTACGTGGTCTACGTAGCAATGGTATGATCGCCAGTCCTGCTGAGCTTGCGCTAAGTGACGATCATGACGGTATATTAGTAATTACAGAAGACGTCCCAGCTGGTACCCCTTTTGTAAGCTTATATAACTTAGATGATGATGTTGTAGATTGCGAAAATAAAATGTTTACACACCGACCTGATTGTTTTGGTGTGCTTGGTGTTGCGCGTGAACTTGCCGGTATTCAGCAGAAAGCTTTTATAAGCCCACAGTGGTATAGCCAGGATCCTACTTTCAATAATATTACAGATCTACCACTACAAGTTGCAGTAGACACACCACTGGTGCCACGCTTTAGTGCGATAGTCTTAAAAAACGTGCAGGTGGCTGCTAGCCCCTTGCAGATGCAGTCCGATCTAAGTAGGGTGGGCTTGCGACCAATTAATAATATTGTAGACATTACTAATTGGTTGATGCACTTAACGGGGCAGCCCTTACACGCATACGATTACGATAAACTGATTGCAAAGAGTGGCACCAAAAAAGCCGTCATTAGAGCGCGCCTATCTAAAAAGGGAGAATCAATTGCACTATTAAACGGTAAAGATGTGATGATGCAAGATGATGCTACGGTAATTATCTGCGCTGATGATACACCAATTGGTATAGGTGGTGTTATGGGTGGGAGCGAAACAGAAGTAGACAAAACGACCAAAAACATCGTTCTTGAATGTGCTAATTTTGATATGTACAACATACGGCGTACAGCCATGAAATATGGTTTATTCACAGACGCCGTAACACGCTTTAACAAAGGGCAAAGCCCTTTGCAAAATCTGCGAGTATTACACAAAGCAACAGAAATGGTCCAAAGCATTGCAGGGGGTCAACTGGCTAGTTCGGTAGTTGACTATAAAGATGACACCGTAGTGCCATTGGCTCCCGTCAGCACTACTGCAGAGTTTATAAACACTCGCTTAGGCTCACAACTAAGCGCCCAGCAAATCGCACAATTATTAGAGAACGTAGAATGTAAGGTAGATGTTCATAGCGATGCAATTACCATACATGTACCATTTTGGCGCCGGGATATTCGTTTACAAGAAGACATTGTAGAAGAAGTCGGCAGGCTCTATGGTTATGAAAAGTTACCTATTGCCTTGCCAACCCGCATTGCTAAACCTGCCAAAAAGAATACTTCAATACACTTTAAAGAAACTCTACGGCACACCTTGGCAGCCATGGGTGCAAATGAACTTCTTACCTATACGTTTGTGCATAGCGATCTCATAGAAGCGTCTAATCAAGACATAAGTAATGCGTACAAACTAAGTAATGCCCTAAGCCCCCGCTTGCAGTACTATCGCCTGAGCGTTTTACCAAGTGTGCTAGAAAAGGTTCACCTAAACATAAAAGCTGGTTATGGTGAATTTGCTTTATTTGAAATAGGTAAAGCCCATTCTAAGCAGTATGTGGCAGAAGATGGTTTACCAATAGAACATGAAAACCTCGCTTTTGTATTTGCGGCTGACGAAAAGAAACGTAAAAACTACGAAGGCGAACCATATTACTATGCAAAAGAGTATCTTAATGGTGTGTTACAAAAACTCGGCATTAAAGCTACATTTACTCCTTTTACAGACGTGCCAAACCAGCCAGCTAATGATATGTCGCAACCTTTCCTAGCAACGCGTAGTGCAGTCATTGCGACTGATGACGGCGAAACATTGGGTGTAGTAGGTGAATTACAAGCCAAAACAATGAAAAAGCTTAAACTCCCAAGCTATTGTGCAGGTTTTGAACTGAATATTGTGCCTCTTTTACAACACTCGCTAGGCACTCCTAAACGGTATGTGCAGCTACCAAAATACCCCTCTATAAACCAAGATATTACCCTACAGGTAGATAGTAGTATGCTCTTTGCCACGATTTCTACTTCGCTTCAGAAAGCAATTGCCCAGCATATTCCAGAAAAATCAATTTATTCACTTATTGCCATAGATAGTTATAAAACAGATAGTCACATTAACTACACGTTCCGGCTTAGTATGAGCAATCATGAGCGCACTATGACTACCCAAGAACTTACTAGCTTAGTAGAAAAAGCGACGTCAGAAGTCGCCAAGGCGTATAACGCGAAACGTATATAGCAAGCGTAATAAGGCTTGACCAAATTGTAGAAACGTTGTAATATGGTATAGCTGTGCCCGTGAGGCTGTAAATTTAGCCCATGATAGGCAAGTACATTAACAGGTGTTGTTGCAACTAAAATAAGTATGAATCGGTCTGGTTTTTGGTAGACTATCTTTTGTGCTGATTGCGCTGTTGTCGTAGTCGGTAAAAAAGATAGCCTACCACACCAACGTAGGCACTATCACACGGGGTGTAGCTCAGTTTGGTAGAGCTCTGGCGTTGGGCGCCGGGAGCGTAGGTTCAATTCCTGCCACCCCGACGTTTATTGTACCAAGTGGGGACGGAGTGGACGCCTAAAGCGCGTGCAAAAGCCCCGCACAAGCGAGGATCCTCCGTACCACCTCCCTCTTGACTGCCCGAAAAGGCTATCAAGAGAGGCTCGGTCGGGGGTCACATCCCCCGTACCCCCCGACCGAGCCCTTACTTATCGTACCTACTATACCTTGGAGGAGGTGAAGTAACATGGCGAGCTGCAAAGGCTGTTGTCCCAATTGCAATGGGGGCAAGAAGCGGGGCATGGGAGGCATTAAGCTGAACTGCTTAAGATGCGGAACGACCGGGCATGATCCCGACATCTGCCCGCTCGAGCACTAGCCGGAAAGAAAACCGGGGGAACTGACCTTCAGAGGCATGAAGTATATGCCCGATGTGTCAAGACAGGATGCAACAACACCTGCGTTCCCATAGATCATAAACTAAATTGTTTGTGCTCTGCGGCAACGCTACACTTAGCTACACTGTGCTATTATTGCAGTGTAAACAATATAAGAAACACTGCAATGAAAAATATAACGAAAGTGCTATCACCGTTTTTGTGGGCCGTTGGCCTGAGTTGGCGTACCAACAAGCGTATCTTTGCCTTTACGAGTCTTAGTACATTTCTTACCAACAGTGTTAGTGGCATTATTACAACTTACTTACTGGCCCAGGTAACGGCATCGGTTGCATTGCTTGCTACCGGTTCTGTTACGGTGCGTACGCCAGTTGTGTGGGCACTATTATTTGGAGCGGTAACAATACTATTTGATGTAATACGGCGTATTACCTATTACTACGACAGAAAGTTTTCCGAGCAAGTAAATATTTATGTCAGCACGCTGTATAGCAGTAAAGTATCTTCGTTTACCCAAGAACAACTAGATAATCCGAATTTGCAAACTTCTTTGAGCATGGCGAGTAGGGAATTATACACCGTGCAGGGAGCTGCCGATACGTTGCAAAACATTGCTTCAAGCATTGCGGCGTATATACTCGCCGTAGTAGTGGTGTGGCAGTATGCATGGGGTATAGCTGTGCTACTTTTTGTCCTTATACCAATACTAGCGGTTAGTAATTATTACCAAACAAAACGTAGCCGTAAATCGTGGGAAGAAAGTACCATACATTGGCGTATATCTTGGGGATTATTTAATTATATTACTGATCCGCTGCGACTGTTTGAGATACGTATTATGGGGGCCCGCGACAGCATATTAAAGCTACGCGAAAAACACTTACGTAAAGAAATGGATATAGAGATGCAAGCTGTCCGCAAAAACGCCTTCTTTTCTTTATTTGAAGATATATCTTCTCCACTTATAGAAGTTGGCACCAGAATCTGGGCAATACTACTTGTGGCTGGTGGTAAACTGGCCTTTGACCAGTTTTTATTTGTGATTGGACTCATACAACAAGCTAGTTCGCAAACCTTTATATTGGGCTATAACATATCACGGGCTCAAGAAACATATCTTGCTACGGCTGCCCTTAAAGATGTTATGGATATCCCCGATGCACCAGATGGCACCGAAAAGATTCAAATAGGTGGCGGTGGCATAGCAATAGAGCTACGCGATATATCTCTGAAGTATCAAAATGGTACACAGGCTCTAAAAAACGTAACACTAAGCATTTCTGCAGGCCAAAAGGTGGCTATTGTGGGTGAAAACGGTGCCGGTAAGACGTCGCTACTGCGGATTATTGCCAAACAATACGAACCCACTGAGGGAACACTAATAATCAATGGCATAGCAACCAAGCAACTGAGCCGCGAAAGCCTGTATAAACACACATCTGTTCTTAGCCAAGATTATTATTTGTTTGATGATCTAACCATAAAGCAAAATCTTGAAGTAGTGGCCGGTAGGACGCTCACTAAAGATGATATTTTAGCAGCTCTTGATGTTGTGCATCTTAAACAAAAGATTCTAAGCCTGCCACATCAGCTCGATACACGGCTCGATAAATCATACAAAGACGGAGCAGACTTATCTGGTGGCCAACGCCAACGCTTATCTATTGCTAGAACATTGTTAAAACCGTTTGATTTATTGATATTAGATGAACCAACCTCTGCAATAGATGCCAAAGCCGAGCGCAGTATATTTAATAGTATCTTTGAAAAAAGCGCCAGCGCCACTGTACTCATTGTGTCGCATCGTTTTGCGACGGTTCGTAAAGCTGACTACATATACGTTGTAGATGATGGACACATAATAGAGCAGGGAACACACAAGGAATTAATGGCGCAAAATGGTCATTACGCCGAACTGTACACAATACAAGCACAAGATTTTATGGATTAGCGTTTAAGCCGGCAAATTGATGCCGTATACTATGATGAGATATGCAGTCAATTTGGCGAATAATAACCCTTAGTAAAGAACTATGGCGCTACTACGTAGCGATTAGTATTTTCACTGTAGTGCTGAGTATAGTTGGGCTCGCCATGCCAATGCTTTCTGGCTGGGCCATAGACGAAATGCAAAAAGGCACGTCTGCCGATGTGCAGTATATGGTCATGTTAGCATTGGGTATTTTAGCTATCGAAGTAGTTGCAACCATTGGCAATAATATCAGCGGTTACTGGGGCGACCAGCTATCGATGAAATTATATAAAATATTGAGTTTTCGGTATTACCAGCATTTGCTAGATTTGCCACAGACGTACTTTGATACGGAGCTTTCTGGTAAAATCATCAATCGACTTAATCGCTCGATAAACCAAATTACTAGTTTTATGCAGATGCTTAGTAATAACTTTTTGCAGTTTATTTTTAGTACAATTTTTGCCCTTGCCATTGTAGCGTATTATAGTTGGCAAGTTGCATTACTCTTAGGTGTGTTATACCCAATATATATATTCTTAACAATGCGCACCAGTAACACCTGGCAAAACTACCAAAAAGACAAAAATTTAAATGCCGATATTGCCAGCGGTCGGTTTGCCGAAAGTGTTGGGCAGATCAAAGTTGTTAAAAGCTTTATCCAAGAAAAGTACGAACTTAGTATTTTTAGTAAGTATATAGATAAAGCTGTAGCAATTAACGTACCTCAATCTAAATATTGGCACACCAAAGACGTCCAGCGGCGGCTGATACTTAATATTATTTTCTTTTTGGTGTATTTATTTATTTTTGTGCAAGGAGCTAAAGGGGTTTTTACTCCAGGCCAAGCGGTCGCTCTTATATTGTATGCGATGCAAATAAGGATCCCCATATTTACAATTAGTTTTTTGGTAGACAACACACAACGGGCTATTGCAGACAGTAAAGATTACTTTGAAGTTATGGCGATACAATCAGACATAACAGATGCACCTGATGCAAAAGTGTTTACCAGTAAAAAACCCACCATTGTTTTTGATTCCGTGAGCTTTGGCTATGGCGATAAGCAGGTGCTTAAAGACATTTCTTTTCATATACAAAACGGTCAAAAAGTTGCCCTTGTTGGCGAAAGTGGCGAAGGTAAGACCACACTGACAAATTTGCTACTACGCTTTTACGAGCCATCGAGCGGGTGTATTACAGTAGCAGGCCAAGACATAAGTAGTGTTACTCAAAAATCATTACGTAAAAATATTGGTGTAGTTTTTCAGGAGCCTGCCTTATTTAGTGGCACTATTAAAGAAAATATTGCGTATGCTCACCAAAATGCTACAGAAGAAGACATTATTAAAGCCGCTAAAAATGCCAATGCCCACGAATTTATTAGTAAATTTGAAAAGGGGTACCAAACAGAAATCGGTGAACGTGGCTTAAAATTAAGCGGTGGTCAAAAGCAGCGCATAGCCATTGCAAGAGCACTCTTAAAAAATGCCCCAATACTGATACTTGACGAAGCAACCAGCAGCCTAGATAGCAAGAGTGAAGTAGCCGTACAGCAAGCTATGGATAAACTTATGAAAGGTAGAACGACGATTATTATTGCTCACCGGCTCACGACTATTGCCCATGTTGATTTAATAATCACGCTAAAGAACGGGCAGGTAGACGAAATTGGTACACCGCAAGAACTTAGTAAAACGAATGGTATTTACGCACAACTATTAACCATTAGCCACCGCCAAGACGAAAACGCTAAAAAGCGATTAAAATCTTTTGAATTATCCATGTAATTTGTTAATATTGTTAAGTAATTAAGGGGGAGTATGGCAAAAAAAACTACGACAAAAAAGGTCAAGCAAACGACCTTTACTAAAAATGATGCTAAATTATTGCCAAAATTTAGCCTATTCTTTTTTGATAGGCCACGATTTACTGCGGCATTGTTGTTGTTTATTTTCGCCTTTGGCGTACTAAGTTACACTACCCTTCTAAAACGTGAAGGCTTTCCAAGTATTGATTTTCCGGTCGCCAGCATTAATGGTACTTACATTGGTGATGCCGAAAAAGTAGACACTTCTGTTGCAAAACCGATTTCTGACGCTGCTATGAAACAGCAAGGCGTGGCAACCGTCCAATCACAAGCCTTTGATAACTTCTTTAACGTATTTGTACGGTATGAAGAGTCAGTGAATGCTCAAGAAGCCGCAGCACAGCTAGAGTCTACACTAAAGACAGAGAATATAATTCCTGAGCAAGCGCAAGTAACGGTAAGTGCACCGTATATTAGCCCTGCCGGCAGACAACTAGAGCCTGTGGATATTGGTATTTCTGTGTATGGTAAGGCTAACCAAACAACAGAGCAGTTGGTTGCATCTGCCCAACTATTTGCAGATGAACTTAATCAAAAAAACTTATCAACAGTTAAGAAAGCTTACGTCATAGATCCTTTCCAGCAAGCAACCAATCCGTTTACAGGGCAATCGCAAATCATTCAAAGGACGTTTGATGCATATAGCCAAAGAGAAGCAAACCAAAGTACACTGTATCCATCGGTACTCGTAGGTGTCACTAAAACAGATTCAGCCGATTTGCTTCAATTTGATGACGAAGTAAATGCGGCTGTAGGTGAGATAGTTGCCAATCAATCTGACACGTCAACAAGTGCTGTTGTGAGTGCCAGTTTTGCACCCGATATCAGAGATAATATTTCTGAACTTCAGCGTGAACTACTGATTGCACTTGTAGCCGTGTTGGTTGTGGGAGCACTTGTGATTGCATTACGGGCATCCTTTATAACGGTTATTGCCCTCATTGTGATTATCTTTGGAGTGATAGGACTGTTATACGTGCTTGGCTACACCCTCAATGTCATAACACTATTTGCACTTATCTTAAGTTTAGCGCTCATTGTTGACGACACTATTATCATGATTGAAGCCATCGACGCTCAGCGTAGGCGGCAAAAGAGTGCCAGAAAAGCAGTCGCTGAGGCTACGCGTAAAATTAGCCGTGCAATGTTAAGCGCAACTTTTGTAGCAGTGTTAAGCTTTATGCCACTGTTATTCGTTGGTGGAATACTAGGGACATTTATACGGGCAATACCGGCGACAGTTATTGCGGCACTGCTTATTAGCCTGTTAGTATCTTTAATATTTATACCGTATCTAGCGAAATTCGTGCTCTTAAACAAAAAGTCAATGGGTGAAGACGGCATTAAAGAGGTTGCAGCAGGGTTCGAGCATAAACTGGCTGAGTTTATAGCTAGACCAATGCAGTGGGCAAAAAACTCACTCAAACGGTTAACGTTAGTTGGACTCACTGCGGTTGTTATTGGGTTTGGCTTTATTGCAGCAGGGGGCTATTTTGCAACAAAAGTAGCGTTTAATATCTTTCCTGCTTCAAAAGACGCTAATGATATGCAGGTGACTCTATCGTTTGCACCAGGCACCGACCTTACGGCTGCAGAAGACTACACCAATAAAGCAACGCAAATCATTAATACAACCCTAGACGAAAACCTAGAATATGGCTCACTTTACAATAGTGGCGATGAACGTAGCGCTACGCTTTCTATAAAACTGATCTCATATTCTAAGAGAGATGTCCGTTCACCAGAGCTCGTGAGCCAAGTGCAATCAGCCCTCGACGAGCAATTACCCACGGTCCAGTCTAAGGCTGCACAAGTAGATGCTGGCCCACCAGCTCAGGCGTTTACAGTTGTTATCGTGGACGATAACCGTGAAGCTTCACTTGCCCTGGCGCAAGACGTAGCTACCTTTTTTGAAACACTCACTGTTACGCGCCCAGATGGAACGACTGCAAGTGTAACAAATGTCTCGCCACCCAACCCTAGTTCGTTTACCCGAGCAGATAGTACATTACGTGTACCTGTTAGCGCCGAATTTGACGGCAGCGACACAACGCGACTATTTAATCTTACAGAGGCTGCTGTAAATGAAGCATTCCCACCTGAAAAAGTAGCATCGTATGGTTTAAACAATGAAGCGTTGCAGTACGACCTCGGTCAAGAAGCAGAAAATCAAGATAGTTTTGCGGCGCTAGGCATTGCCTTCCCGTTTGTTTTACTTGCAATTTATATTTTACTAGCGGTGCAATTCCGCTCACTACTACAGCCACTGCTTATCTTTTTTGCACTCCCATTCAGCTTCTTTGGTATAAGCTTGAGCCTGTATCTTACAGATAACCCATTCAGCTTCTTTGCGATGCTCGGTTTCTTTGCGCTTATTGGGCTTAGTATTAAAAACACTATTTTGCTAACAGACTATGCAAACCAAGCTCGCAAGGCAGGCAAGGGTGCGGTAGATGCCATTAGCGAAGCCCTGCAAGAACGTTTTCGCCCACTAATTGCGACAAGTCTTACGGCGGTCGTTGCAATCACACCACTTGCTATTCTTAGCCCATTTTGGCAAGGACTTGCAGTGTTGATTATTTTTGGCTTGTTATCAAGCACGTTCCTGGTTATTACAGTGTTCCCTTATTATTATCTTGGCGCTGAATTTACCCGTACCAGAATTAGCCGGAAAAAAGGTTTGCTTATCGTGGGTGTTCTTGTAGCTTGTATGGTTGCAGCTGGGCTACTGTTTGGCTAAGTATTGTGATTACTACCATATAAATACTATTGCGTAATTGGTATACTAAACATAAGAAAAGATAATACAAGAGGGAAGGACACATTAAAACTATGTCAGAAACAGCCCAAAGGGTCGGCATATTGCTCATTACGCTACTATTTGTAGGGACTACTGTTGGTGTAACAGCCTATGCAATCTATGCTAATTCTAGTCAAGACGATGCACAGACTATTAGCCAAGAAGAGCTAGATAAATTAACTCAACAATCTAAGGAGGAACAACAAGTGCAAGAACAAAGGCAAATTGAAGGCTTTTCACCAGTCGCGAGCGTACCAGAGCTAAAAACAGAAGATCTTGTTGTTGGCACAGGGGCAGAAGCTAAGCCAGGTGATACCGTCACCGTAGACTATGTAGGAGTACTAGCTGCAACTGGTGCTGGATTTGATAATTCCATAGATCGTGGTCAACCAGCTACATTTGGCCTCGGACAAGTGATTGTTGGCTGGCAAGAGGGAATTCCTGGCATGAAAGAGGGAGGCAAGCGCCGATTATACATACCGGCAGCAAAAGCATACGGAGAACAAAGTCCATCCCCACTCATCCCTGCAAATTCAGACTTAGTATTTGACGTTACGCTTATAAAAGTTGGCCAATAAACGCTATATATAGCGTTGACAACGCCCCTTGCCTGCGCTATAGTACTAACTATACAAAGTAAAGTAATTAGCATTTTAAAAAGGATCCTATGCCAAAAGAAATTACAATTTATACAACCACTACCTGCGCCTATTGCGTTATGGTCAAAAAGTGGTTAGCAAGCAAAAACCTTGCATATACAGAAGTAAATATCGACGAACAGCCAGACAGAGCTCAAGAGGCGTTTACAATAAGTGGTCAGATGGCGGTACCAGTGACCGTAATAACTAAACAGGATGACACGCAAGAAGTTGTGGTTGGTTATAATATTGCCAAACTAGCCCCAGCTGTTGCGTAGAGGTAACACATGCAAGACATACTCATGATTGGGGCCGGCCCAGCTGCTTTAACTGCAGCTGTATACACGACCCGCGAAGATATTGACACAGTATTATTAGAAAAAGCGGTTATAGGTGGGCTCGCCGCAACGACAGACTGGATAGACAACTATCCGGGGTTTCCAGAAGGCATAAGTGGGTTAGATTTAGCCGAAAATTTACGTAAACAAGCCGAGCGTTTTGGTGCAAAAATAGAGCTAGACGAGGTCAGCAACATACGCAAAGAAGGTGATGTAGTGGTACTCGATACGTTTAGTGGTGAGCGGCGCGCCAAGGCAGTCTTGATAGCCACTGGGACCGAGTACAAAAAACTTGGTATACCTGGTGAGGCTGAGTACTTGTCGCGGGGTGTTCATTATTGTGCAACATGTGATGGCGCTTTTTATCGCGACAAAAAGATTATTGTTGTTGGCGGTGGTAATTCTGCCGTACAAGAAGCACTGTTTTTGACTAAATTTGCGAGCCATATAGATCTATTGGTACGCAGCGATGTCTTTAGGGCATCAGATGTGCTGCTGCACGAACTAGAGAAAAATAAGCAGATTACCGTTCACATGAACACAACTACAGATGAAATTATTGGTGATGGCAGCAAAGTAACAGCCGTTAAAGGCACCGATAAAAAAGCAAATAAACAAGTGACATTTCAGACAGATGGTGTATTTGTATTTGTAGGCTTAAAGCCGAATACTCAATTTTTAGGCAAAGACATCGAGCTTGATGAGATTGGTTTTGTTAAGACAAATGACCGTTTAGAAACGTCACTTCCTGGTGTATTTGCGGCAGGGGACGTACGGAGTGGGGCTACCATGCAGATAGCTACTGCCGTCGGAGAAGGCGCAACAGCGGCGCTGCGTATTCGCGAATACCTAGAAACGCTTAAGAAATAATCGTTCAGCCCAGTAACTAGTTGCAATATTTACTTAATAATGTTAAATAATATAGTAGTGCCTTATAGACAAATCACTACTTACCAAACAGTTATTGCTCAAGCTCGGGCGTATCGCAAAGTACGTGCCTTTATGGAATGTACACTCAAAAAGTACACCATTACCATTACAGAGTGGCTTATTATAGGTACGGCGATAGATGCAGGTAAAGATGGTATTAGAATTTCAGAGCTTGCAAAAACGCTCGGTGTAGAAATGCCTGTTATTACTAATTTAGTACACAAAGCCGAACATACAGGTTGGCTCATTCGCATAGACGATCCAAAAGATAAGCGCGCACGACGAGTACTCATGACGAGTGATGGTCTAGAAAAAGCGTGCGTTATTGAAGGTGAACTAAAAAAAGCGACTGCTCCATGGCTAGCAGGTACCGATAAGGCTGCCATACAAGGTTATTATAGCGTTATTACTGCACTGTCTAACAAAGAAATGCCATCTTAAGCATAGTTGCAGGCGTAAACCGCTTACGGCATAATGTATATACAAGGAGCAGGTCTACATGAAGAAAAAATTATTTTTTATTATACTAGGGATCGCCATAGCTGGTGTAAGTATATGGTTCATTGTATATGGTGGTAAAGATGAAACAACAGCAAATGATACAGCTACAACCAATTCACAGCAAAGCGATGCAACCACGCAAGAGCAAAAAGATAGCCTAGACAGCATATTAAAAAAGCAAAAACAGATTAAAATATTTAATGAACTACTCGTAGAAGCCGATGTGGTAACTACGTTACAGGGGCAGGGTCCGTATACAGTACTTGCGCCAACCGACGATGCCTTTAAAGCTCTGCCAGAGGGTTTACTAGATACACTTAAGAAACCAGAAAATAAAGACAATCTACGTAAATTAATGCAATACCATATCGTCAAAGGTAATTTATCGGCAGAGAGTTTGCAAAACGGTCAAAAGCTTCCAACCGTCAATGGTCAAGAAATCATCATAGAAATAAGTGATGGCAAAACGAGCTTTGTAGATGCGAAAGGTAACAAGGCCCTTATAAAAACGGCAGATGTCGCGGCGTCTAATGGTACCATTCATATTTTAACAGCGGTCTTATTGCCACAATAACTAAGCAATAAAACCGTAGGTATTAAGGGATTAGTAAACCAATTTGGTGATTGTTCAGTGTCTGACGTAGTTGTGTGAGTGTTTCTTTAGTTAGTTGTTGTGTTTCGTATTTTTTTACGACAAACACATCTGAACCATCTGTACCGCAAGTGCGTAAAAGAATTGTTTTATAGTCTGGAAAATCCCGTATAACAGTTGTAGCGTCAAATACTTGACCTCCGATATACGTCCAGCAACTTGTTTCGTTTGCATGGTTTTGCATATCTGCCAAGGTGATTTCTTTTTGCAACGAAGGCAACGGTATATCTTGGCGAGATTCTGATTTTTTCATTAATAAGTAAGCGGTGGTACTGCCAATAATAAGCCCTAATATAGTAATTACAACAATAATGCGCCAACGTTTAGTCATGATTTAGTGCTGCTCGCAGGGGTGGTTTTTGTAAACTTATGAGGATAGTCAGTACAAATAAACAATTTTTTGAATAACGCCTGGAGACGACGCCCTAGCCATAGGTTATTAACAGTGTAGGTATAGATAGCTAGTTCGTTTTTTTGCGCTTGGTTGTAATAGTAAGGGAACAGCAAGATCCAGTTTTTGTTCAGCCCTATACCGTGCGCATCTACATTCAATGCTTTGCGAATAATTCCAAAAGGATGGTATCGTTGCAGCAAAAATGTTTTATGTGACGGCAAGTTGATACGCGCAGCTAAAATTTCATCTGCATGAAAGCTGGCTACTGCTGCCCGATGGTTTTTTTTAAGCTCGGGCAGAGAACGAGCAATCGTCCCTTTAGACTTTGATTCTACCAAAGCGGGCCTGTTACCGCAGGCAACCAAGGCCGGAGCAAGCTCGCAGGTATCTTCAACTTCACGCTGCAATGCTTTTAAGGTTATATGTGCAATAGTTTTGCCAGATGGTGTTTTATCGTTATGATACACAACTATTTTATTATTTTTCGTGTACCGGATATCAAACTCTATATACGCTACATCGTACGTAGCAGCAGCATGGATAGCGCTGAGTGTTTCGCAACGATGAGAAATAATTTGCATAATAATTATTGTATACTACATAGGTAGATAATTTAGGAGAATACATGGCTGATTTTAATAAAGTACTAAGTCCAGGCGATTGGCAAAAAGCGCTCGTAAACACTGTAATTGAAATACCGAAAGGGAGTTCCCACAAAATTGAGTGGGATCGTGAACATGCCGCGTTTATGTTAGACCGTGTAGAGCCAGCAATTTTTGCCAAACCAGTAAACTATGGCTTTATTCCTGGTACGCTCGATGAAGACGGCGATGAATTAGATACCCTCGTTGTTACGAACGAACCACTGCCCACGGGCATATGGCTAGAAGCAAAAGTGATTGGCATATTAAATTTTGAAGACGATGGTGAAATGGACTACAAAATCGTATGCGTCCCTGCAGATGATCGTCAGACAGGGGATAGCATTAACAGCCTAGAAGATTTAGGCACCCGGTGGCAACAACAAATTGAACACCACTTTACCCACTATAAAGATTTAAAAAAACCTGGCAGTACCAAAGTGCTTGGCTGGGGCGACGTGGCAGAAGCCAAAACAATAATTTCAGAGTGTATAGAGCGATATAGTAACTAATGCTTGAGGCGAATGCCATAAGCATATACAATAAACATAAACGTACAACAATCAGGGAGGGACACATGGTAACAAAGGTAGCAATTAATGGCTTTGGGCGTATAGGGCGCAATGCATTTAAGGTAGCATTTGAAAGAAAAGATATTGAAATCGTAGCAATTAATGATTTAACAGATACAAAAACGCTTGCCCATCTACTTAAACATGATAGTAACTATGGTACATACCATCACGAAGTAGCGTCCGATGAAGAACATATCATTGTTGATGGCAAACCGGTCCGTGTGTACAAGCAAACTGACCCCGCTCTTTTACCTTGGGGTGATCTCGAGGTAGATGTCGTGATAGAAAGTACAGGCTTTTTTGTTGACCCTGCGAAAGCCCGCGCACACATAGATCAGGCTGGGGCAAAGCGAGTAGTGATTAGTGCACCGGCAAAAGGTGAAGGCGCAACCACTATTGTCTTAGGGGTAAACGAAGATAAGCTTGAAGGTGCAAGTGACATCATAAGTAATGCAAGCTGTACGACAAATTGCATTACACCAGTAATGGACGTAATAAGCCAAAACTTTGGTATAGATAAAGCAATGATGACAACAGTACATAGTTATACTGCAAGCCAACGTTTGCAAGATGCACCGGCCAAAGATTTGCGTGAAGCCCGCAATGCTGCCGAAAACATTGTACCTACTACAACTGGAGCATCAATTGCAGCTGGCCAAGCATTACCAGAAATAGCTGGAGTATTTGGTGGGTTAAGTGTGCGCGTACCGACACCTGTCGTCAGCTTGTCTGACTTTGTTATTGTCACCAAGCAAACGGTAACTGTAGAAGCAGTAAACGATGCTTTTAAAAAAGCCGCTAGCGAACCATACTACCAAGGCATTTTAGCGATAACCAATGAGCCATTAGTATCATCTGATTTTATTGGTAATAGCCACAGCTCAACGGTAGATCTGTCACTTACCAGCGTTGTTGGTGGAAATCTGCTTAAAGTTGTAGCATGGTATGACAACGAGTGGGGGTACTCTAACCGTCTCGTAGAGCTAACAGCAGACGTCGGTAGCAGTGTTGCACGTAAAAGTAGCAACGAGCCAGCCGCGAGCTACGTAGGCCCCGAAGAAACACACTTAGAAGGCTAAATACAATGAAGCTATTTGTAGCAGCTGATCATCGTGGCTTCACCGCTAAGGAATCGATTATTACATATCTAAAAAAACGCGGTTATGACACTACCGATAGTGGTGATGACAGATATGATCCTACAGATGATTTTCCTGTATTTGCAGCGAAGGCTACAAGTAGCGTGCTGACTAATACCGATTCGCGAGCAATTTTACTATGTGGTAGTGGTCAAGGAATGATTATGGCTGCAAATCGTATTAAAGGTATACGTGCAGGGTTAGGTTGGAGCCGCGCGGCAGCCCGTGGCGTTCGTAACGATGAAGACGCGAACGTACTCGCGATACCTGCGGAACTATACGATACCAATCCCCAAGAAGTATACGCAATAATAGACGAATTTCTGACGACACCGTTTGCGAATGCACCGCGCTTTATTAGGCGCAACAAAGAACTAGATTCACTGTAGCGTCTTTTTGGCAAAACGCCCCATATATACAGTGGTCTGTGCTACCATACCTATATGATTACTATCTGCCCAACTGTGACAGCCTACGATACACATAGTTTTAATCGCCAGTTGCGCGCGGTAAGCGCTTTTGCTGAACGTTTACATATAGACATTATGGATGGTGATTTCACACCAAAAAGCTCGCCAACACTACGTGACATGCATTTCCCATCAGATAAAGCACTAGATATCCATGTAATGTATCGCCGTCCACAAGAAATCGTACGCGAATTAGTGGCGCTAAAACCTAAACTGGTTATTATTCATGCCGAATCTGACACCGATATTCCACTCTTTGCTACAGCAATGCGCGAACACGGTATACAAACTGGTCTAGCGCTCCTCCCCGAAACTTCGCTTGATAGTATTGCTCAGTGGTTGCCACACGTTCAGCATCTGTTAATATTTGGCGGTAAACTAGGGTTCCATGGTGGCAATGCAGATTTGGAGCAGCTACAAAAAGTTCATGAAGCTAAAAAATATAGTAGACACCTAACATATGGCTGGGATGGCGGTGCAAACACACAGAACGTTCTAGCAATTAAAAATGCTGGTATAGACGTTATTAATGTTGGTAGCGGCATTCAAAGTGCCGATAATCCAGCATCGCGCTATAAAGAACTTGTAGATATTGTTTCGTAGTATTATTCTCGTGGTAGCAACGCTTATGGTATTATAGGTACATATTTATGAGTACAAAAAAACTATCGGTTGCTGATTTAGAAAAAAAAGCAAATTCCATTAGAAAAGATATTATTACGATGCTCGAAACAGCAGGCAGTGGCCATTCAGCTGGCCCGCTAGGCTTAGCTGATATTTTTACAGCACTTTATTTTGATATATTAAAACATGATTCAAAAAAACCAGAATGGGACGAAAGAGATTATCTACTATTAAGTAATGGGCACTGTGCACCGGTGCTGTACGCTACTTTGGCAGAAGCAGGCTACTTTAACAAAAAAGAGCTACATACACTGCGGCAATATGGAAGTCGCTTACAGGGGCACCCCGAACGCACGAAGCTACCAGGTGTAGAATCTACAAGTGGTCCTCTAGGCTGTGGACTTAGCCAGGCAATCGGAATAGGCTTAGCGTTACGACTTAATAAGCAGCATCATCGCTGGGTGTATGTAGTTATGGGTGACGGTGAGCTAAACGAAGGCAATATATGGGAAGCAGCTATGATGGCGCCGCGCCATAAACTACACAATATCATTGGTATTATAGATCGCAACAATATACAGATTGATGGCCCAACAGAAACAGTCATGCCGTTAGAAGATTTACGTGCTAAATGGGAAGCCTTTGGCTGGCATGTGATTGAAATAGATGGTAACGATGTAGAGGCTGTTATAGACGCCTGTGCAATGGCTCGCGCAGTGGTAGAAAAACCTGTCATGATAATTGCCCATACTATACCGGGTAAAGGGGTAGATTTTATGGAATACGATTTCCGTTGGCATGGTATGCCCCCTAATCACGCACAAGCCAAGCTTGCGCTGCAAGAACTCCGTACCCTACAGGGCCGCATCAGGAGCGAACATGAGTAGTAATGTTGCTAAAAAAATCAGTCTATCTTTTATTGTTGGCGTAACTATTACTGCATTAACATATTGGTACGCACCCACCACCCAAGGAGAGTATTGTACAGGTACAGATATAGACTATACTATTGATTGCAATCTTACCATGTATAATCATGGTTTGCCATTTACGTATTTAATAGAGCCTAATCATTCAAAAAATCAAGGCTTGCAACCAATAATGCTTCTTACAGATATTATTATATGGTCTGCGGTAGGCTATTTAAGTATATTTGCAATTATGAAAGTAAAAAAATGATTTTATATTTAAATGACTATACCAAAAAAGACATAGAAAAATCCCCGATTCGTAAAGGGTTTGGTACGGGTCTTGTTAAAGCGGCAGAAATTGATGAAAACGTAGTGGCACTTTGTGCAGATTTAACAGAAAGCACTCAAATGCATTTGTTTCGCGATGCTTTTAGCGATAGGTTTTTTGAAGTAGGCATCGCCGAACAAAACCTCGCAACAGTAGGCGCAGGCTTAGCAATTGCTGGCAAAATTCCGTTTATTAGTAGCTATGCAGCCTTTAGCCCAGGGCGCAACTGGGAACAAATTAAAACCACGGTAGCACTGAACGATGTACCTGTAAAAATCGTTGGTTCACATGCTGGTTTGTACACTGGAGCAGACGGTGCTACACACCAAATGCTCGAAGATATTGCCCTTATGCGTGTGATGCCGAACATGGTTGTGATTGTTCCTGCAGACGCCATCGAAGCAGAAAAAGCTACCTTAGCAATTGCTAAAGATAAACGCCCAGCTTATCTAAGACTTGCCCGTGAGGCTACACCAGTAATAAGCACTACTAAGACTCCTTTTGAAATTGGCAAAGCGTATGTGTATGAGCCGGGCGACGATATAACGATTATCAGTACTGGCACAATGACATATCAAGCTTTGATGGCTGCAGAATCATTATTTAAAGATGGCATATCAGCCGAAGTTGTACACGTACCTACGATTAAGCCACTAGACGCCGTTACTATTTTGCAAAGTGCCAAAAAAACAGGTGCCGTGATTACTATAGAAGAAGCCCAAATTGCTGGTGGACTTGGCGGTGCGGTGGCAGAGGTATTGTCTGAACACCACCCTACGCCAATGCGCCGTTTGGGTGTAAAGGACAAGTACGGAGAAAGTGGGTCACCAGACGAACTTTTAAAGCACTTTGGCCTAACAGCAAAGCATATTATGCTCACAGCTCACGAGTTGTTGTCTGCAACCGGAAAGCAATAGTTCTATGACCTGGCAACAGGTAATGGTGCTACAAATAATTGCTAGTTCAAGCATGACATTATGGTATAGAAAAGTGTCACTTGTCTATAGTAAACACACCTTTACTTTATTTCTTACAATATACCTAACTGTTGCCGTTGCCGGCTCTATAATTAGTGTTGTGCGTTTTGGTGGCACTTTGCCAGTGCTACCAACAGGCACTGTCGTTTGGTACCTGATTGGCGAAGGTTTGTTTATACCAATGTCGTGGTACTTTTCGTACCGATTATTATCTATTATCGGCGCTTCTTCTATGGCGGTTGCCCAGTCTTTTATTTTTTTGACAACCGCCACTTTAGGTATCTTATTGCTTGACGAGCCACTGACGGTAGGATTATTTGTTGGGGCTTTGCTATTGCTTTCTGGTGTATATTTAGCCCTTAGTGTGAATGGCCGGCACGTTAAAAAAAATAATGTTACTCTAACCAAAAAACTCTATTTATTATGTATGAGCGCGTTGCTTTTATCTATTGGCTTACTATTTGAAAAATTGGCAATCAACAGCATTGGTGTGTGGGATTATGCTATGTTTGGGTGGGCTGCACAAGGAGCTGGCGCAGTGATTCTATTTAGTATTTTTGGCCGGCAGGAACTCGGGCTGCAGCGCACCGCTAGATTCTGGCGCTACGCCCTTGTAGCTGGTTTACTGACTACACTTACGGGGTCACTGTTTATTTATGCGCTTAGTACAAGCATGCTGAGTTCAGTGGTGCTCGCTTCTACTGCAAAGATTACTCTTACGTCTGTGCTGGCTTTTTGGCTTTTAAAAGAACGTACATATTTAGGCAAACGAATCGCTGCTGTGGCGCTCGCTGTATGTGGATTACTAGCAATATTTGCATAGTAATAGGGTATAATAACAAGCATAACGCTAAAGGTTGCAAACATGGGACATACAATACAACAAATAAGACAAAACTGTACTAAAGCACGCGAAACAATGGCCAATGCACGAGTCCAGAAATTTGCTGTAGGTGCGTTTAATATAGATAACCAAGAAACGCTTATTGCGGTTGCAAAAGCTGCTCAAAAACTACAAGCGCCACTTATGGTAGAGGTCAGCCATGGCGAAGTAGAAGCAATGGGGCTCATGAACGTGCGCGATATGGTAGATAATTACAAGCAAGAATTTGGCATAGAAATGTATATTAACCTAGATCATAGCCCATCTGTAGAAACTGCCAAAGCGGGTATAGATGCCGGATTTGAATTTATTCATATAGATGTTAGCCAAGCTAATCACAACGCAACAGATAATGAAATAATAATTGCTACTAGGGAAGTTGTTCGTTATGCAACCTTCACTGGTGCAATTGTAGAAAGCGAACCCCATTACTTTGGTGGCAGCAGTAACGTGCACAAAGAGGCTTTTGATTACGCTGATATTAAAAAAACATTTAGTACACCACGTGGTGCCGAAAAGTTTGTAAAAGATACTGGCATAGACACATATGCGGCTGCTATTGGTAATTTACACGGCAGTTACCCGGTACCAAAAACGTTAGATATCGCTCTGCTAGAACGTATCAGAAAAGCCTTACCAAGAAACACTAACATTAGCTTACATGGCGGCAGTGGCACGCCGGCTCATTTTTACGAAGAAGCTGTTCGGGCAGGAGTTACGAAGATTAATGTTAACAGCGATATGCGCCGCGCCTTCCGTGACACCTTAGAAAAGGTCTTGCGTGAAAATCCAGATGAATACGCCGTTGTAAAACTCATGCCAGAAGTTTATGGTGCTGTTCAGACCGTCGTAGAAACCAAACTGGCGAGCTACAATTCTATAGGCAAAGCCCACTATTAAGTACATCCACGCTACAGGTAGCGTCGGTACGCTACATATAGCGTGCAAGATTAGACGATGCGACTCGTACCCACTGCCACAGTTTATCTAGAAAAGTTAAAGGTTGCACACGATACCATTGATAAAACATTCACGCCCAAACTATGCCATACTACATAGAAGAATGTTTGTGTACCACGACATTGTGTAGCAAACATTGAGTAACACGAAATGGAGTATATAGTGAATGAGATTATTTGCCCCCATTGTAAAAAAGCCTTCACCATAGATGAAGCAGGTTTTGCTGATATTGTGCAGCAAGTCCGAAATCATGAATTTAATAAAGAACTACACGAACGCTTAGCACTGCTAGAAAAAGAAAAAGAAAATGCAGTTAAGCTGGCAGAACAAAAAGCACAAAATGCTCTCATAGCAGAATCTGCCAAAAAAGATGCCGAACTAGCAAAACTTAAAGCCGATGCAGAAGCGAAAATTACCCGTATGCAAGCAAAGTTAGAAAACACTGAAACAGAAAAAAAGCTTGCCCTAACAGACGCAGTTCACGCCATAGAAAAACAGCGCGATGATCTTGTAAACCAACTAAAAAGCAAAGACCATGAAGCCCAGCTGTTAAAAGCCTCGCTTAAAGATAAATACGAATCCGAACTTAAGAGCAAAGATGAAATGATTGCCTACTATAAAGATATGAAAGCGAAACTATCTACTAAGATGGTGGGAGAAACGCTGGAACAACACTGCGAAACAGAATTTAATAAACTCCGCGCAACGGCGTTCCAGAACGCTTATTTTGAAAAAGATAACGATGTTTCAAGTGGTAGCAAGGGTGATTACATCTACCGTGATTCTGACGAAAATGGCACTGAAATCATTTCGATAATGTTCGAAATGAAGAACGAAGGTGACGAGACTGCCACGAAACACAAAAACGAGGATTTTCTGCGCGAACTCGACAAAGATCGCACTGAAAAGAAATGTGAGTATGCTGTGCTTGTGACGCTGCTAGAAAGCGAAAGCGAGTTGTATAATAGCGGCATTGTGGATGTTTCTTACAAATACCAAAAAATGTATGTTATTCGGCCGCAATTTTTTATACCCATCATTACCTTATTGCGTAACGCTGCACGACATTCACTTGCATATAAATCAGAATTAGCACTTGTTAAGGCCCAAAACATTGATGTCACTAATTTTGAAGGTCAGCTTAATGATTTTCGTGAATCGTTTGGCAGAAACTATAGGCTCGCGTCCGAGAAATTTAAAACAGCCATCGATAGTATCGATAAATCTATTGCTCAATTGCAAAAAACCAAAGATAACTTATTGCGCTCAGAAGATAATTTACGCATTGCTAACAATAAAGCAGAAGAGTTAACAGTAAAGAAGCTCACGCGTGGTAACCCTACGATGGCAGCTGAGTTCGAAGAGCAAAACAATAGCTAGTGTTTCGTTTTGTTTGTAGCAGTCTATAGCCTATATTAAAAACGTTTCATATACCAACCAGGCTAGGCGGCGATAAGCATAAATGGTATACTGGACCCTGTATATTATGAGCAAACACGAACATAGAAAACATACCCGAATCTTATCTGTCGGAGCAGCTGTGCAAGATGTATTTTTGCAAGGTAAAATCTTTAAACCGCACAAAGACTGCGATGGCGATATGATAGAAGAGTTCGAACTCGGTTCTAAAAACGATATTGACGGCGTAATATTTAGTACGGGCGGAGGTGCAACCAATGCCTCTGTAACATTTGCCCGCCAAGGCTTGCACGCGATGTATTTGGGTAAGGTAGGTGATGATGTTGCAGGGCGAGCGATACTGGATGATTTACACAAAGATGGTGTAGACACGAGCCTCGTTGGGCTGTCTAACAACGGCTATGGCAGTGGTTTTAGTTGTATATTATTAGCCCCAAGTGGCGAGCGGACTATTTTAGCCTATAGGGGTGCCAGCGCTCACTACAGTATAAAAACAGCAGATTTTCATGACACTAAACCAGAATGGATCTATTTAACAAGCTTAGATGGTAACTTTGAAGTACTACATACCGTATTTGCATATGCACAACAACATAATATAAAAATTGCTTTTAACCCTGGCAAAAAAGAACTCGCTCAAAAAGCAGAGCTTAAAAAACTAATTCCTAAGCTCACTATTTTGTCTATGAATAAGCAAGAAATGCAAAGCTTATATAAAGGGGAAACGCTAGAAGAATTAGTTAGAGCAGCGAATAAAGATGTGCATTATGTTGTAGTAACAGATGGGCCCAAAGGTGCTATGGCTGCCGATAGATGGCACATTGTCAAAGCGGGCATGTATGAAAACGTCCCCGTTGTAGATAGAACAGGTGCCGGTGATGCATTTAGCTCTGGATTTACTGCGATGATAGCCGCAGGCGAACCATTGGAATGGGCTGTGACTTACGCCAGTGCAAACTCTACCCGGGTTGTAAGTAAAATTGGTGCTAAAGCAGGTATAATACATATTGACGATGTTGTACATGAGATGCCACTAAAAGTAAAAGAAATGTAAACATGGGGGTGGGTAATGTCTAGATTTATATCACAATTACTTGGTGCTACAGAGCCTATGTTTACTATTGCAGTACAACAACTCGAACAAGCCAGTGGTAAACCTGGTGTTGATGTACGATTAACTGCCGAGATTATTGGGCAAATACATCAAAAAACAGCCGATTTGCGGCTTGACCCCAAAGACACAACAGGTAAAGAGCTCTATGCTGCGTTATTACATAGGTTTAAGCGTGACGATGAACATTTAGCAAAACAAATTGGTGGCCATAACGCAACAGATGTTCAAGATTTACTCCCTAAAATGAAGGCTGCAGCCGAAGAAGTTAAAATAGCAAAAAAATGTTGGGTACTAAAAAAGAGTGTTGCCAAGGAATTTCTTCGTAAAACTCCACCACCTAACATTATGAAAAAGCTTGGCTACAGAAGCATTGATAGTATGCTCAAAAACGAAAATATTTTTGAAATTTATGGTGCGCTTAGGTTTGCAGAAAGTGCAGACTGGCTTAATGCATTTGATGCACAATATACAGATATTAAACCATCTGATTTTGAAGAGCGTGATATAGAAATTGTTCCAATGCCTGCTGATCGCTGGGCAGATATTGCTGAACCTTTTGTTCACAAAAAACGACACAACATTACCCATGTAAAAGAGCTTGGTATTATACTAATGCTACCTATTAAAACTACTGAAATGCCTGGTATTACCATGACCGTGATGCCACTACTATTTCATTATATTAACGAAATACGTTTGTATAGTTCATTTTTTAAACTCCAGCAAGTAAAGCCAAACTTTGCTGAAATCGTCATAAATACGCTTATCGCCGACCCGGGTGACGCTGCCGTCATGGCGGGTCAAGCTGTTCACTGGCGAGTCATTCAACGATATTTTGGTAAACTTGAAAACGAATATCATCCAGAAATTTTTGAACCACACGTTCAACCAGAAGATTTACACTGGCGAAAAGCCGAAAACATATTATACCAAATAGACCCAGAACTAGGCTGGTGGCGAGATTTAGATTATGTTGGTGTTATGCACGCTGGTAGACCAGTCACGTTTAACCTGATGGATATTGCCCTAAGCTATAGCAATAACACACCATACGCAAAAAGGGCAGTATTTCACTTTAGAGAAGCCCTTTGGAATGAATTATTTATGCGCTATATGGGCGAAAAAACCCTCGAACAGCAAGTACTGGGTCAACTAAACAATAGTTTAATTGCCCCAGAAACCATTCATGCATCTGTGAAAGGGAGGGGTTTTTAGTGAAGTATTCTATTTGTGTTTCTGGTGCTGCTGCAGGTAAAACCGTTGAGCAATCAAAATATGCCGCAGAAAAAGTAGGTCGGGCCATAGCAAAAAGTGGCCACATAATCACTACAGGCGCTACGGTAGGCTTACCTTTTTACGCAGCACGAGCAGCCCATAGGGCCCATGGTGCTAGTATAGGTTTTTCACCAGCCACATCATTAAGGGAACATGTGATGAAATATCGACTACCTATAGGCATGTTTGACTTCATTAATTTTACTGGGCTTAACTATGTAGGTAGAGATACATATATGGTGCAATCATCAGATGCAGTTATCACAATAGGTGGTAGATTTGGCAGTTTGCACGAGTTTGCTACCGCTATAGAAAATGGTACACCGTGCGGTGTTCTTACTGGCACAGGTGGCACCGCAGATGTATTGCCAGATTTAATAGAAAAGCTCGAAGTACCACACAAAAGTAGCATAATTTTGATAGCGATCCAGAATCATTAGTTAGAAGGATGATAGAAAAGTTAGATGTTGAAATTGAGAGATTGATACTTCCGCTATTGCGAACGAGTGGTTTTTGCATGGTGATGAAGAGGTAACGAAACGAGCTGGGTAACTATGCCCAAGTCTACAACTAAAAAAGCCCTAACGCTACCATAGCACAGCAACGGCGCACCAAGACGCCGGAGCGTATCTATAAAGTAAAACCAAAAAAACAAGTAATAAAACCCCGCCCAAAAATAAAACGTCGGCACCATAAACACAAGCAGCTGCTATCTATGTCGCTGCCCCGGGTAGCTACGATTGTTATCATAGTATTCGTTACGACACTAGCGAGTGGTGTTGTTTTTGTACGTGCGTACCAAGCATACAATGCGCTGCGTTCTGCTAACGAATCAGCGTCAGACGCATTGTATAGTAAAGAAATGGTAGAAAAAATGCGTCTCATTGGCGATGGCACTAACTACCCAAACGAAATTATTAATTATCAGAGTGCTCCGCAAGATTTGCAGAATTTTTTGGTACAAGATTATAAAAAGCTCAAAACAGGCTGTATTATTAATGGGCAATTCGCTGGCACGCTACAGTATACGGTTGTCAATGTTGTCTACGATTCATTTGCACGGATAGAAAAAAACTGCAATGGAGCAGACACGTTGCTACTATCTAAAATTAGTGGCGTATGGACGGTAATATATGCGGGTAATGACCTCCCGCCGTGTGATGCTGTAAATGCGTTTGATATTCCACGTGGGCTAAGCTCTCAGTGTCGTGATGGGCTCGTAACATATACAAACCCCAACCCGTAAAACTTTATATCCTAAGAGTAGTATACTAGTATTTACATGGCATCTTTTGATTTACAAACCTCATACGAGCCGACTGGTGATCAGCCAAAGGCAATTGCTGCACTAACCAAAGGGATCCAACAGGGTCTGCAACATCAGACATTGCTCGGTGTTACTGGTTCTGGTAAGACCTTTACAATGGCAAACGTCGTGCAAAATACCCAAAAACCCACGTTAGTGCTGGCTCATAACAAGACGTTGGCTGCACAGTTGTATAATGAATTCAAAGTTTTTTTCCCTAATAATGCTGTTCATTATTTTGTGAGTTACTTTGACTACTATCAACCAGAAGCATATATTGCTCGGAGTGATACATATATAGAAAAAGATAGCCAAATTAATGAAGAAATAGATAGGTTACGTCACGCTGCTACCAGTGCACTTTTATCACGCCGTGACGTCTTAATTGTTGCGAGTGTCAGTTGTATTTATGGTATTGGGTCTGTAGACGATTACGGCACAATGGCTATTCGCGTTGCTGTTGGGGAACGCCGCTTGCGCGATAAATTTTTGCGCCAACTAACAGACATCCAATATCACCGAAACGATATTGCCTTTACCAGAAGTACGTTCCGAGTACGTGGTGATGTTGTTGATGTGTTCCCTGCAGGTGAAGAATCGGCGTATCGCATAGATTTTTTTGGTGACGAGGTAGACCGGATTACCAAGATAAACCCATTAACAGGCGAAATAGAGGCATCGCTAGAATCATATACTATTTATCCTGGGTCACACTACGTAACACCCCAGCAAAAGTTAAAAGGTGCAATCGCTAATATTCAAACAGAATTACAGCAACGATTACAGTACTTTAATGCGAACAATCAACTTTTAGAAGCCCAGCGCTTAGCTCAACGCACCAAATTTGACCTTGAAATGCTAGAAGAAACTGGTTTTGTAAAAGGAATAGAAAACTATAGTCGCTACTTAACGAACCGTGAACCTGGTGAACAACCAGCGACGCTTCTTGATTACTATCCAGACGATTTTTTATTGATGATTGACGAAAGCCACATGACCCTACCACAGGTGCGAGGTATGTACAACGGCGATCGAGCCCGCAAAGAGGTGTTAGTAGACTATGGCTTTCGTTTACCAAGCGCGCTAGATAATCGCCCATTGACATTCAGTGAGTTTGAGCAGCATATATCGCAAGTTGTATATGTATCTGCTACTCCGGCAGAATATGAACTGTCACGTTCACCGGAGCCCGTACAGCAGGTTATTCGGCCGACAGGCTTGCTTGACCCAACAATTATTGTACGCCCCGTAACGGGCCAAGTAGACGATTTATTAGCAGAAGTAAGAGAACGCGTTGCGAAACATCAGCGTGTGCTAGTAACTACGCTCACAAAACGTATGGCAGAAGACCTAAGTGAATATTTAGAAGAGTTAGGGGTAAAAGTGCAGTACCTACATAGCGATGTAGATACGCTAGACCGTATAGACATTTTGCGTGATCTTCGTTTAGGCATATATGACGTGCTTGTTGGTATTAATTTGCTCCGCGAAGGCTTAGACTTACCTGAAGTAAGCCTTGTTGCCATACTAGACGCCGATAAAGAAGGTTTTTTGCGCAGTGAGCCTGCCCTAATACAAACCATTGGGCGTGCTGCGCGGCATATCGAGGGCACGGTCATTATGTATGCAGATACCATTACAGGTAGTATGAAGCGTGCCATAGATGAGACCAATCGTCGCCGTAGTATTCAAGAAGCATACAATACGAAGCATGGTATAACACCCCGTGGTATTCAAAAGGCCATTGCCGAAACAATGCGCACTGAACTTTCATCTGAAACAAAAGAAGCCAAAACACTTAAAAAAGATATCTCAAAAATCCCAGCAGAAGAATACCCATTGATTATAAAAGATCTTACAAATCAGATGGAGCTCGCCGCTAAAAACCTAGAATTTGAAAAAGCAGCCGACTTACGTGACCTCATTACCGCCATAGAAAAGAAAATGTAGCAAAAATCACCTTGAGGCATTCAGCTGTTGGTGCGTATACTTAATACAATGAGTACATTTAGTGACGAAGACATTATTAAGCTGGCAAAACTAAGTAAGCTGCAGCTAACCAAAAAAGAGGTAGCACAATTTAAAGAAGAGTTGACGGCTATAGTAGGCTATGTTGAACGCCTGCAAGATGTTGATATTACAGGGCTAGAACCAACCAGTCAGGTGACTGGTCTTACCAATGTTGTGCGAAAAGACGTAGAAATAGACTATGGTGTAAGTAGCGACGCTTTACTGGCCAATGCACCAGCGGTAAAAGACCATCGGTTTAAGGTAAAAAGGATGGTGGGATGATGTTTGATCAGTGGTTGCCGATACGTGAATTGGTTGCTTCTGTACAGTCTGGCAAAACGTCTGCTGTTAGCCTTGTTACAGAGGCTATTAAAAGAGCCAAGGCTACTAAAGACTACAATGCTATTTTATCTATACCAGAAGAACGGGCGTTGAAGCGTGCCAGCCAAATAGATGCAGACATAAAAGCAGGTAAATCTGTTGGCGATCTTGCGGGTATACCGTTTGTGGCAAAAGATAATTTTTTAACGCTTGGTACACCAACGACTGCAGCGAGCCACATACTAGAACCGTTTGAAGCACCGTTTCAGGCTACAGCGATACAAAAGCTAGAAGCCGCAGGCGCAATAGTTATTGCCAAAGCTAACCTTGATGCATTTGCGCATGGTTCTAGCACAGAAAACAGCGCGTTTGGTCCAACCAAAAACCCTATAGACACGAGCCGGGTGCCCGGTGGGTCTAGCGGTGGTTCTGGTGCTGCGGTTGCGCTCAACATTGCCCCCTTTGCACTAGGTACAGATACAGGTGGCTCTATACGTCTGCCAGCTAGTTTTTGTGGAATTGTTGGTTTAAAACCTACCTATGGGTTGGTGTCTAGATTTGGTGTGGTAGCAATGGCAAGTTCTACTGACGTCATTGGTCCTCTTACAAGAACAAGCGAGGATGCAGCACTGGTACTCGACGTCATGAGCGGACGTGACCCGCTTGATGGTACAACAATACAGCGAGACACCACAAGTTACACTAAGCTAGACAGTTCACTCAAGGGTAAAAAGATCGGTGTAATTAAAGAATTTTATGCTGACGGTATAGATTCGGATATTAAAAATGCGACACTCGCTACTATAAAAAAACTAGAATCTGCTGGTGCAGAGATCAAACAGGTATCACTACCTTCTATTGATCTTGCTCTAGCGTGTTATTACATTATTGTTCCGGCAGAAGTGAGTAGTAATTTGAGCCGTTATGATGGCCAGCGCTATGGTTTAGCTGCATCAGACGCACAGGATTTAGAAGAATCATATGAAATTGCCAGAGAGCGTGGTTTTGAAGCAGAAAATAAGCGGCGAATAATGATTGGTACCTACGTGCTTTCAAGTGGCTACTACGATGCATATTACAAACGTGCTCAAACTGTTCGCACCAAACTCATTAATGAATTTGCAGAAGTATTTACATCTGTAGATTTTTTGGTTGGCCCAACAGCACCTTTTACCGCTTTTAAGCTTGGCCAAAATGTAGGTGACCCATTGCAGATGTATTTAGCAGACATTATGACTGTGGCAGCCAACCTTGTTGGTATTCCGGCGATTAGTATCCCGGCTGGAGAGGTGAATAAATTACCAATTGGTATTCAGTTTATGGCACCACAACTGCACGATCGGCAACTGCTCGGAATTGCCCAGGCAACGGAGAAATTACTATGAGCATTGGTGTAATTATTGGCATTATTGTCGTCGCTGTAGTGATACTCGTGCTTTTAAACCTGGTGGCAAAACCCAGCACAAAGGGGATAGATAAAGCGCATTTTATTAATGAATGGAATGATATTGTTGCTTTAAGTAAAGATGCTAAATCTCGGCCATTAAGTATTGTGCATGCCGACAAGCTCCTAGATGAAGCTTTAAAAGGCCTGGGTTACAAAGGTGAAACAATGGCAGAAAGGCTGATAGCTGGCAAAAATGCACTACGGCACCGTGATGATATATGGACAGCACATAAGTTACGAAACAAAATTGTACACGAAACCGCATTTGAGCCGAGTGAAAAGCAAGTGAAGTCTGCATTAAGTGCATACCACAAGACATTTAAAGACTTAGGGGTTTGGTAACATGGACAAGAAATACCTCGTACAAAATCGCTACTATCCTACGATAGGGATAGAGTGTCATGTGCAATTAAAAACAAAGACGAAGCTATTTGCTGGTGTAGACAACGATGCCCGTGAGGCTTCGCCTAATACACTCATTAGCCCTTTGTGTATTGGTATGCCGGGTACATTACCGGTACTAAATGCAGCAGTGATACCGTTGTCTATTAGGGCAGGCTTAGCTCTACGCGCTACTATTTCGCCAACCAGTCACTTTGACAGAAAACATTATTTTTACCCAGATTTGCCAAAAGGTTATCAAATTACACAATATGAACGACCTATAGTAGTAGACGGCACGGTAGAAGCGCCAATGCTAGATGGCTCGTATGTCACGGTAGGTATCGAGCGGGCACACTTAGAAGAAGATGCAGGTAAAAGCAGCCATCCAACTGGCGAAACCTACAGTCTGGTAGATCTTAATCGCGCAGGTACCCCACTACTAGAAATTGTATCGGCACCTGATATGCATTCTGCTGAGGAAGCTCGTGCGTATGTGCATGAATTGTATCTTCTGATGAAATACGCTGATGTTTCCGATGTAGACCTATATCATGGCAACATGCGTTTTGATGTGAACGTAAGTGTTAGCACTGATCCAAAAAAATTAGGCACCAGAAGTGAAACGAAAAACTTAAATAGTTTTAAGAGTGTAGAAAAAGCAGTTGAGTACGAAATAAAACGGCAAATACGCTTACTAGAAAAAGGCCAGTCTATTGTACAAGAAACACGTGGATGGGATGATGATACACAACAAACGGTATCTCAGCGGAGCAAAGAAGATGCACATGACTATAGGTATTTTCCTGATCCTGATATTCCACCCATTACAGTCAGCCAAGAGGCAATTAGCTATGAAGCTCAAACTATGCCGTTACTACCTGCTGCACTCCGCGAACAATTTGGTGAACTTGGTTTAGATACGACACAAATTTCAACCATTATAGAATTACCAATCATTGCCAATATTGTTCGAGTGACAATTGAGCAGCACGATACACTCACAGCGAAAACTATTGCCCACTGGTGTGTCGGCGAAATAACCAAGCTCGTGGCAGACAATAAAATGACATGGCTACAAGTGCAATCGGCTGTACCCCTGCTTGTTGCATTGGCTTCTATGCAAAATGACAACAAAGTGAGCAGCAGTGCCGCTAAGGGCATACTAACAGAGATGATTACAACCAATACAGAACCTATGGAAGTTGCTAAAAAACATGATTTGTTGCAAGTGTCTGACGAAGGAGAGCTCGTATTAGTTGTTGAACGAGTGCTCGCAGAGAACCAAAAAGCTGCACTAGATGTACGAAATGGCGAACTTAAGGCAATAGGCTTTTTGGTGGGCCAAGTAATGAAAGCGAGTGCTGGCAAAGCCAACCCAGCAATTGTGCAGCAGCTGATTAAAAAGCAACTCGGAGTAAAGTAACATGAAAAAGCCAACCAAAGCTATTATTGCGGCTGCAGGCTTGGGGACACGTTTCTTACCGCAAACCAAAGCAATGCCAAAAGAAATGCTTCCCATCATAGACAAGCCAGTCATACAAATAATCGTAGAACAGCTGGTAGCATCTGGTGTAACAGATATAATTATTGTGACAGGTAGTACAAAACGAGCGATCGAAGACCATTTTGATAGAAGCGATGAGCTTGAAAACGAGCTCCGCCATAAAGGTAAAATTAAACAGGCTGACGAAATTAAAAAAATTGCAGAGTTAGCAAATTTTATTTATGTGCGCCAAAAGGGAACGCCAAAAGGGAACGCTCGGCCGCTTTTAAATGCATCCCATTTACTTGATGACGATGAACCATTTTTTATGTTTTTTGCCGACGATTTTTTTAGAAGCAAAATACCACAAGCTACTCAGCTGCTAAAGGTATATGAAGCCACAGGAGCGTCTGTCATCTCGCTTATTACTGTCAATGATGCAGATACCAGTAAATACGGTATCGCAGATATAGTTGGCGAGCAATCAAAGGGCTATGCCCAAGTAAAAAGGCTCGTAGAAAAGCCTGGCCCACATGCAGCACCATCAAGATTTGCGGCAGTGAGTGGCTATTTACTAACTCCTGATATTCTGCCAGTGGTAGCACAAGAAAACGTTGGACACAGCGGAGAAATAGTACTTGCCGATAGTATTAATGAGCTTGCCCAACAGGGTAAGGTATATGGTAAATTCATAGAAGGTATTTATCACGACGCAGGTGACAAAGCCAGCTACTTAAGGGCAATTGTAGATCACGCCCTCGCAGATAAAACGCTTGGAAAAGAGTTTAGAGATTATTTGGTCGCTCGACTTAACAAGTAATGTGTGTAAAATATAGTATATGGATGCATTTGAAATTTTAGTCATTATACTTTCAATCACACTCGCAATATTTTTGATTATAGCTATTGTCGTAGGGGTATTGATGGTGCGTGTATTAAAACGCATAGATGTCATTACCGAACATGCCGAATCTATAGTAACCAACATAGACAGCTTTTCTGATAAGATAAGACAGTTTGCACTGCCTACTGCTGTCATGTCTATGGTTACGAAAGTCGTTTCACAATATAAGCAATCGAAAGGGGACTAAGTCATGGCAAAAGCAAGTGGCAAAAACGTAGTTACTGCTGTCGTAGTTGGAGCAGTTGCAGGGTACGTAACGGGTATACTCACCGCTCCTAAAAGTGGTAAAGAAACACGCAAGGATATTAAAGATAAAGCCGATAAGTACGCGGCAGAAGCTGGCAAGCGATTACAAGCAGCCCGTGATGAACTTAATGTAGTAATAGAAGAAGCTACCCAAAAAGCAAAATATTATTCTGACAAGGGTAAAAAAGAAGTTCATGAACTAGTAGGGAAAGCAAAAGTCGCACAGACGAAAGCTAAAGATGTCTTGCAGGCTGTTAAACAAGGCGAAGCGCAAGATAAAGATTTGCACAAGGCTCTCACCGAAGCGAGCGAAGCAAAGCAACATCTCATAGATTATTTAAAAAAATCTTAGATAAGACTGTAGTGTAATTTACTAGGGTCCGTGACATATTGCACGGGCCCTTTTATAATAATTAGAGATAAATCATTACATAACGGTGAGGGGTGCTGTTATCGCTACGCTTCGTCCTAGTGACTATGTGCATTTGCACAATCATACGCAATTTAGTTTATTAGATGGTCTTACACAATTAGGACCATTGCTTGATTTTGCAAAAGAACAGGGTATGGAAGCGATAGCTAAAACAGATCATGGCACTTTAAGTGGATCGGTAGAATTTTACAAGGAAGCCAAAGCAAAGGGTATAAAACCAATCATAGGCATAGAGACATACGTTGCTATGCGCAAACACACTGACAAAGACCCAGCAAAAGATAAACAGCGATATCATTTGGTGCTGCTCGCCATGAACAACACTGGGTATAAAAATATAATGCGGCTTTCTACTATTGCGAACTTAGAAGGCTTTTACTATCATCCTCGGATAGATCATGATTTGTTAGAAAAGTATAATGAAGGTGTAATCGCCTTGAGTGCGTGTATGAGTGGTGAAGTAGCCAATGCCCTAAAAAATGGGCAACGTAAGCAGGCAAAAGAAGTAGCATTGTGGTATAAAAAAACTTTTGGTGATAGATATTATTTAGAAATTCAAGACCACGGCCACCCTGATAATCCCCTCACCAACAAAGAACAAGAGGATATTAATACAAAAATTCTTGATCTTGCCAAAGAGCTAGACATACCAGTCGTTGTAACTTGTGACGCGCATTACCTAAAACACGAAGATCAAGATGCACACGAAGTACTGCTCTGCGTTGGTACAGGTTCATACGTGAGCGAAGAGAAAAGGATGTCACTTAAAGATTTTCCTTTACACGTAGAAAAACCATCAGAAATAATTCAGAGGTGGGGGAAAGACTATCCAGAGGTTATTACCAATACAAAAGCAGTCGCTGAACGCTGCGATATAGAAATTGAACTAGGTAATATTCTTATTCCTCAGTTCCCAGTGCCAAAAAAGTACACTGAAAAATCATATTTACATGAGCTTGTTTATAAAGGTCTCGCCGAGAGATACGCACCCAAAAAGCCTTCCCATAAAGAAGCTAAAAATCAACTGCCGAAAGAGGTAATTTCGCGAGCCGAATATGAGCTAGATGTTATTGATTCCATGGGATTTAATGGCTATTTCTTAATAATTTGGGATTTTGTCGCCTGGGGCAAAAAACAAGGCATTATGTTTGGACCTGGCAGAGGTTCGGCAGCTGGCTCAATTATTGCATACGCCTTGCATATCACAGATCTGGATCCTATTAAAAACGATTTGCTATTTGAGCGATTCTTAAACCCTGATCGCATTAGTATGCCAGATATAGATATTGACATTCAAGATAATCGCCGCGGAGAAGTAATTGAATATTGCGTTGCTAAATATGGTGATGACAGAGTAGCAAATATCGTGACATATGGACGCATGGCAGCGAGGGCAGCTGTCCGCGACGTAGCACGTGTTTTACAAGTACCCTATGCCGACGCCGACCGTATGGCAAAACTAGTGCCTCCACCACAACAAGGCCGTCACTTGCCACTGGCTACTTCAATCAAAGAAAACAACGACTTAAAAAAAGAATACACTTCTAACCCACAGGCAAAAGAAGTGTACGACATGGCGGTGCGCCTAGAAGGCACCATTAGAAGCCACGGCGTGCACGCTGCCGGTGTAGTGATTGCACCAAACGATATTGTGTCCTATGTACCACTAGAAATGGCTCAGAAAGGGGTTGTATCTACACAATATCCAATGGGTATTATTGAAGAGCTTGGCCTACTAAAAATGGATTTTTTGGGGCTTTCTAATTTAACGACTATTAAAAATGCTCTAAGAATCATTAGAAAAGTCTACGGAGTAACAATAGATATAAATACCTTACCGTTAGACGACAAAAAAACATATGAGTTACTAGGCAAAGGAGACACCACCGGCGTGTTCCAGCTAGAATCGGCTGGTATGAAACGATACTTAAAAGAGCTGAAGCCCACAGAATTTAACGATATTATTGCCATGTGCGCCTTGTATCGCCCAGGACCTTTAAAAGCAGGCCTCGTAGATATGTTTGTCCGGCGAAAAAACGGTAAAGAAGCAGTCAGCGTGCCACATAAAAAGTTCGAAAACGCTTTGTCATCTACCTACGGCACACTTGTTTATCAAGAGCAGGTCATGCAGATTAGTAAAGAAGTCTGTGGCTTTAGTGGCGGTGAAGCTGATACGTTACGAAAAGCGATTGGCAAAAAAATACGCGAAGTTATGCTCAAGATGCAGCAAAAGTTTATAGATGGTGGTGTTGAACATAGCGGCGTACCCAAAGATGTAATGGAAAAGTTCTGGGATGATTTAATGGGATTTGCTGATTATGCTTTCAATAAATCTCACTCCGCATGCTACGCACTAATTGCATACTGGACGGCTTATTTAAAAGCACACTACCCAGCAGCTTTCATGGCGGCACTCATGACCAGCGATTACGATGATATAGATCGATTGGCAATTGAAATTACCGAATGTAAACATATGGGTATTACCGTCTTGCCTCCAGATGTTAACGAATCGTTTCATGAGTTTTCGGTAGTACCTCACAAGCAAGATGAAGCACCTTCTATACGCTTTGGCATGGATGCCATAAAAAACGTCGGGCACAATGCAGTAGAAAATATAATTGTTGCAAGAGAAACTCACGGTCAGTTTAATGAATTAGCGGATTTTCTCGAACACACTAATGCCCGTCAAATTAATAAAAAAGTGCTAGAAAGTCTCATAAAAAGTGGTGCACTAGATCGGTTTGGTGATCGAAGTGCGCTGCTAGAAAGTATAGACTCAATTGTAGCGGTATCATCAAAATTGAGTAAAGAAGCGCTTGATGGGCAGGTTGATCTGTTTGGCGCTGGTGAGATAGCAAAAGTAAAGCCAGAGGTAGAAATTGTATCAACTGGGCTGTATCAGACCCATGAATATTTGCAATGGGAACGTGAACTTCTTGGGCTATATTTATCTAGTCACCCGCTTGAATCATACGACGTAATATTGACCGAAAAAGCGGTGCCACTCGCCACGATACGGATAGATGATGATGGTAAGACGGCAACTATTGGAGGCAGTATTAGTGATCTTCGTCAAATAACTACCAAAAATGGACAAGCGATGGCTTTTGTACAAGTAGAAGATATTGTTGGCGATCAAATAGAAGTTGTTGTGTTTCCGCGAGTACTAGAAGCAAATAGTGCAAGTATAGTGAAAGATAAAGTTGTACTTGTTAAAGGGCGAGTGAACAGTAAAGACAAAGCAGGCAATGCTATGGCTGAGCCAAAATTAATTGCAGATACATTTATGTTACTTAGTTTGGACGAGGCTAAAGCATATCAGCCGACTGGTGTAAAAACGTCGCTTGGTAAACCTAAAAAAACCCAGTCACGTCCACCAATAGATACACCCCTCCCCAAGACAAAACGTCTTTACATTCGTTTGCAAACTCATCATACAGACGATGTGCTGCGAGATATCAAAGTGATTCTAGAACAACACCTGGGTAATACAGAAACCGTTCTGGTGGTGGGTGATAAAAAACGTCCTATACGTCTTTCTCAGAAAATTAAGTACAGTGAAGGGTTCCATGAAGCCTTGGCCAACGTAGTTGGCGACGACGCTGTAAAATTACATTAACAGGTTATATGTTACGTCTGCGAATGTGCCGTATCTCTAGGAGCGCACCGGCAATAATGAGTGATATTGCTACACCAATGACAGCATAGGCCTTGGTGCCAAACATTGCAGGTTGTAAGACTGCGATTGTGCCAGCCGGGTTGGTAGGCTGCGGTTCCCCAACACTTAGCTGGGGCAAGGCTGCACCATAGAGAGCCACTACCACGGTCGTATTTTTGCTACCTTGGTAATCCCCGTAACGAGCGATACCAATACCAAGTTCATTATATTGTGTACTCAATAAATTTTCCCTATGTGTAGGGCTATTTAACCAGCCCTTCACGACAGCTGCATCATCTTCGTTTGTAATCGCTAAGTTTTCACCGGCAACTTTATAACTATAGCCGGCTTCTTTAAAGAAATCCCAAGGTGTTTTCCCGTCTGGTGCAAAATGGGCAAAATACTGATTCTGCACCATGTGTTCTGCTTTGGCTTGCGCTGCGCTCATTAACTGGCTATTGGTTGAAAGTTCACGTACTCCATTTTGCTGACGAGCTTGATTGCTGAGGGTAATAATCGTATCGGCACCAATCGCGTAGCTCGCTTGTAGATTTAATGGAGTAAATAAGGTGACAGCAAAAAGCAGTAAAAAAGCCCCAAGTGTATATAAACTGTGGCCTAGCGTATGATGATTGCTGTAATGGTATTGCATGGTGATTTTATGTTTTTGTTCGTGTCGTATACAGTGCGATTGCGGCTGCGTTTGCGACGTTAAGTGATTCTTTTGTACCGTACTGCTCAATCTCTAGTATGACATCACAGCGAGATTTCGTCCATGTATTAACACCATCAAGCTCATTCCCAAGGATAAGAGCACTTGGCTGGGTGAAGCTGTACGAATCTAACGGTATACTGTTTGTATCTTGTTCTATACCAATAATCTTATACCCGGCTGATTGGGCTGCGTCGATGGCTGTTGCTATCGTATCAAATACGCTAAAAGGCAGTGTAGATTCAGCCCCGAGTGCTGTTTTTGCAATTTGCTCATGAAGTTTTTTAGCTATATGAGGCATGCGCCGGTCTGCCTTACTGATAGGATACGGAGTATAGCCGCTAAAGAAGATTTCTTGTACGCCAAAGCAATCGGCTGTACGGAGTATGCTCCCAACATTGTAGGTACTCCGAATATTATCCAATATAAGGGCAATAGGGATCATGTATTCTATAGTAACAAATTATATATAGCCTATACTCCTTATGCTTGCTACTATGTAAGGGTATGCAAGACGAAAACCAAGCAAGACGTCTAGACGAACAGACTGCACAGCGCCAAGCACATATCGTTGGGGTCCCATATTTTGATACTTCAAATGTAGATATTGCAATTTATAAAGAAGCAGTCAGTATAGAAGACATAAAAAAACATAAATTCGTACCCTTGTATGTAGACGCGAATACGATGCGTTTTGGTATTACCAATACGACACCTCAAGCTATTTTGCAAAAACTGCGCCAAGATCATCTAGACCAAAGAATAGAGTTTTACTTAATTTCTGACAGTGGGTATCGTGATTTATTACGAAAATACGACCCACCCAAACAAGTTATTTACGATGATATTAATATTGGTAATACTACAAATACTGAGCAAGTAGCTACAATTTCCCATACACTCGGCTCGGTGCGGGCAGATGATATGCTCGCATACGTTGTAAAGCAAGCATATCAGCTTCACGCGTCTGATATACATCTAGAGACAGATCGAAATGAAGTTCGTATCCGGTTTAGGGTTGATGGCGTGTTGCACCCAATTGCCTTGCTCAGTATAGAAAAATATCGGCAATTAGTATCAAGTCTCGCTGTAGCAGCAAACATATCTACCAGTTCGGCAGATGCTCAAACTGGACACATAAATAAGAATTATATGCTTGCCGATGGTTCTAATGTAGAAGTAAACCTGCGTGTAGAAACGGTACCGACTGTACATGGTATGGACGCAGTTCTGCGGTTGTTCACGTTAAATACAGACCTTATGCAATTGCATAAATTGAACCTTCAACCAGACGAGCTACATATAGTCAAAGAAGTAATTAGCCATCCTAATGGCCTTGTACTGATTGTTGGTCCAACCGGTTCAGGTAAAACTACTACGTTGTATAGCATTCTAAATGAACTCAATAGTACTGAACGGAAATTAATAACACTCGAAGACCCAGTTGAATACAATATCAAAGGGGTAACCCAGATACCGGTTGATTCTCGGCAGGTTAAAACAGGTTTTGCTGAAAAGTTCCGGGCGGTGCTACGGCTCGACCCAGATGTTGTTATGGTTGGAGAAATTCGTGATAATGACACAGCAAAAACCGCTTTACAATCGGCCTTAACGGGTCATTTAGTGCTTTCTACCTACCATGCTGGTTCGGCTGCAGCCTCGCTTACTCGCATGCTAGACGCTATTTCAGAAAACCCACTATTTGCCTCTGCCATACGAGTAATTATGGCCCAACGACTCATACGTCGCTTAGACGACACAACAAAACAGCCATATACACCTGATGCGTCTACGATTGCATGGTTGAAAAAAATTATTGACACATTACCAACTAGAATAGAAAAACCAAATCTAGACAATGTGCAACTATATAAAGCAGTACCAAGCGCTACATCTCCTTTTGGGTATAGCGGCCAATTTGCAGTGAGAGAGTTGTTGCTCATGACCCCAACAGTCGAAGCTGAACTAAAAAAGCCTATTAGAGAAATTACAGAGCGTAGTATTCAGCAAGTAGCTATCCAAGATGGTATGACCACCATGCTACAAGAGGGCGTGTTGCGAGCGCTTGCAGGCGAAACTACAATAGAAGAAATCAGTCGCGTACTTGTCTAGCGCTTTTTAAATACTGCCGCTACATTATCGGCGACATGGCGATCAAATGGGCTAGGAATAATGGCATCTGCAGTAGGGTGAGTCACCAGTGCAGCTAATGCTTCGGCCGCCGCCATTTTATGTGCATCTGTAATAGCACTATGTGTGTCTAACGCTCCCCTGAACAAGCCAGGAAATGCCAAGACATTATTGACTTGATTTGGGTAGTCGCTTCGCCCAGTTGCCACGACAGCCGCTCCAGCGGCTTTTGCCACAGTAGGTAAAATTTCTGGCTCTGGGTTGGCAAGTGCAAATATAATAGGATTCTCTGCCATAGTACGCACCATAGCTTCAGTTAACAAACCACTGCGTGAAACGCCAATAAATATATCACTGCCTTTAATAGCTTGTTCTAAACTAGTAGATCCATCATTTTTAGATAATTGTGCTAGCATCTGTTTTTCTGGAGTTAAGTCTGACCTAGAAGTAGTTATAACTCCTTTGCTATCTACCGCTACAATTGTTGGTTGAGCGTATTGTGTGAGCAGTTTAGCAATAGCGATTCCAGCCGCTCCAGCACCAACAAGAACAACCTTACAAGCACTAAGGTCTTTCTTAACATAGCGTGTCGCATTAATGAGCCCAGCTAACACAACTACAGCAGTACCGTGTTGATCATCGTGCATAATGGGTATCGAAAGACGCTTTTTAAGTTCATCTTCTATATAAAAACACTGTGGAGCAGCAATATCTTCTAAATTTATACCACCAAAGCTTGGCGCTATGGCAACGACTGTTTCTATAATTGCGTCTGGGTCTTGCGTGTTTAGCACGATAGGTATGGCATCGATACCTGCATAATGCTTAAACAAGATAGCTTTTCCTTCCATAACGGGCAGGGCACCCTCGGGTCCTATGTTGCCAAGTCCTAGTACACTTGTGCCATCTGACACGACCGCGACCGAGTTATGAGTATTGGTATACAGTGGGGTTTCTGAAGGATGCTTCGCTAACCTTTCAGAAACAGCAGCGACACCTGGGCTGTAATAAATGCTTAAATCGTGCCGTGACTTTAATGGTACTTTAGATACAATGGCGAGTTTGCCACGAGCTTTTTTATGCGCACGGAGTGCTTCTTCGTATATGTTCATGCTTGTATCTATTGTACACATCTAATCTTGTATTTTTTAGCCTTTTATATTGTGGGTTTATGTGCTATAGTAAACCACTGATTGTAATAATAATTTTGGGATAAATCATGCAAAGTGTCATACAAGCTATTGAGTCAAAGTATAAAAAACCCCAAGTTGTTGACGTAAGAACCGGCGACAGTGTTAAGGTACATCAAAAAATTAAAGAAGGCGCAAAAGAGCGTGTTCAGGTATTTGAAGGTCTTGTCATAAGAACTGATCGTAAGAATAGTCTCACCAGTAGTATTACTGTAAGAAGGCTTGCGAGCGGTATTGGTGTAGAAAAATCATTCATCATACACAGCCCAAACGTTTTAAAAGTAGAGGTCACCAAACGAAGTAAAGTACGTCGTAACTATTTAAGCTACATGCGTGTTCGTACTGGTAAATCTGCAAGACTGACAAGTGTAGATTTTGATAAACGAGCGGTCAATACCATACATGATGCACAGGCAGAAGCTGCCGAGGCAAAAATACATGCCGAAGCAGAAGCCGATCACGAAGCAGCTGCACAAGCCGAAGCCGCCGAAGCAACAGCAGAGACAAAGAAGTTTGAAGAAGTAGCCAAAGATCGCGCTAACGACTAGTACGTACTTATAAATGATAGGCATAGATGAAGTGGGAAGAGGGTCATGGGCTGGCCCTCTTGTTGTGTGTGCTGCCCGTTTGAATAAGCCTATTAATGGTCTTAAAGACTCCAAGCTGCTTAGCAAAAAACGCCGCGAAGAGTTATTTGTACATATAGAAAAAAACTGTGACATTGGTGTAGGCTGGGTATCAGCCGATGAAATTGATGACATAGGGCTAAGCGCAGCGTTATATTATGCTGCAGGGTGCGCTTTAGCAGAGCTCAGCCCGACATCAGAAGAAGTAGTCATAGACGGTTCTATTCAGCTATTACCAGCCTATGAAGCGAGTACGGTGCGCATTAAGGCAGATAACACTGTACCAGCCGTGAGTGCGGCGAGTATTTACGCAAAAGTCATAAGAGACAACTGGATGTGCTCTCAAGATAGTATCTATGATGCGTATGATTTTTGGCACAATGTAGGTTACGGTACCTTAAGGCATCGAAAAGCGATAGAACAGTACGGTATAACACCCTTGCACAGAACTTCATTTTCGCTACCTAGTAGAATCGTCTGATATAGTTTTAAGTAAGATGAACACGACACAAGTAGGACGCCAAGCTGAACAGGCTGCCGTACAATGGTTGCTGCAGAATGGGTATCAAATAATTGATCAAAACTGGCAAACTCGTTGGTGTGAAATTGATATTATCACTAAAAAAGCAAACGTTATATTTTTTGTAGAAGTACGATATCGTCGGAATGATGCTTGGGGCGATGGCATAGACTCAATCACACCTAGGAAATTGCAGCAAATGCAATTTGCAGCAGAGCTTTGGTTAACACAGGCTAAGTGGAGTCACGATGCATCGTTATGCGCTATGGCGGTGGCTGGTCAGCCACCCGTAGTCAGTGCTTTTATAGAGCTGTAGAAAGCCACGACTCTACTGCTTTTTGATCGCGCTGACGCCACTCTATTTTAGCAGTAATATCTTTGGTGCCTAAATCTATATTACGGGCCAATGAAGGGATATCCGCTAGTGGTGTAAAGTGTTCAGCGTAAGTATTAAGCCACTCTTGTGTAGAAAAGACGGCAGCACTGTAACGTGGATAGTTATCATACGATTTATCTTGGGCGAATACTTCTGTAATCCAATGCCAGTTGGTAACCAGCCACTGCCATGCGCTGGCACGGCTTGCCTGATTGCGTAAAAGATATACCAAAAACCTATCAAGATCTTGTAATCTAACAAATTGCTGATCTTTAAGCCGGCTAATCAGTTTTTTGATACGAGTGGTATCTTTTGTAGCACATAGAGCACCAGCAATATCAAGTTGTATATCACCATTTTTAGTTGCTGGGTAGGCAGTAAGGAATGAATCAAACATCGCTTTGTCACCAGATTTAATAACCGCTGTTAGAATTGCTGATCGAGTGTCAACTGGTAGAGCTTCAAAATCATCGCAATCATTAAATATTTTCGTTGCTGTTTTAATGACATCAGGTTCTTCTGAGTATATAGCTAAGCCTGCAATAATGCTGCGAAGTTTCTTGTCATTATTGGTATCGGTTACTTTAGACACGAGCCCTAAACGAGTATACTGCTTCTCTATTAAACGGTATGTAAGTTTTTTTAGAGACGACTCTGCTGTTTCGTTACCCTCTATCATGAGTCTTGTGTCACCGATAACAAGACTAATCACACTCCACACAGACTGTTCGGTCTCGTTTACGTAATAACTCAGAGAAGTCAAGGCATCTGTAAGTGAACCAACACCACAGCGGGCTAATAGTAGTGGGTCATGCAATAACAATAAACGTGCATCTGGTGAGATGCGATGATGTTTGACATCGTCATAAATTGCCAATCTTGTTGCATCAGACGTGTAGTATGGCACATAATGTCCACCGTATATGTTAAACCGAGTATGTGGTTTTTGTACATGCACCAGTTTGCGTTTTGTATCGAGAATATCGAGCGCTGAGTTGTCTGAAGACCATAGCGGTATTGACCACAGTTTTTCAGATGTATGCATTGTGGTTGTCAGCTGATGTTGTTCTACACTGAGTGTGGTATCATCTACCGGTGTAATTTTTATGTACGGGAATCCTGACTGGGTAATCCAACCGTGCATAATGGAAGCAACATCTATACCACTTGCAGCGCCGAGCGCATTCCACAGGTCTGCGCCAACAGTGTTTTGGTAGGCATGATGTTTAAAATAGTTTCGTAGACCTTTTTTAAAATTACGATCGCCCACAACGTGATAGGCCATATATAACAATCGTGCGCCCTTGGCATATACGATAGAAGGGTCAAAAAGTGTGCTAATTGCATCGGGGTGGTGTACAGGTGTGGCTACTGGTTGCACACCAGGCAATACGTCGCGTCTAAATGCGCTCAGAGCATCGTGGGCAGCAAAGCTTAACATAACGTTCCACTCTGGGTATATAGCGTCTATCACTAAGTACTCCATAAGTGTGGCAAAACTTTCGTTCAGCCACAGATCATCCCACCACTGCATCGTCACGAGATTACCAAACCACTGATGCGATATTTCATGTGCAATCACCGTTGCTATATATTCTTTAGCTGAGGTTGATATGGTGTCTGGGTCAGCAATAAGGGCGATTTCACGGTAGGTGATGAGACCCCAATTTTCCATGGCGCCACTACTAAAATCCGGAAGCGCCACATGATCACATTTTGGTAACGGATATGCCACCCCAAAATATTCATTAAAAAACTCGGTGGTTTTTACCGCTACTTCTAGTGGGAAGACCAGTGATTCTATGTCGTGATCTTTACTAGACCAAACTGTAATTTCTGTGCCGTTTTCTGTTTGTGTAGAAACTTTCTGCAGATTACCACACACAAATGCAACTAAGTAACTACTCATCACTGGAGTCGTTTCAAAAATAAAGGTTGTTGAATCATCTGTATTCTGATGACTTGTTTGCTGGGGCATATTACTCAGCACAATTGGTTCATGTGTCGTTATTTGTAATGCGAACGTAGCTTTAGCTTCTGGTTCATCTATACAAGGGAACGCTTCACGTGCATGGTGGCTTTCAAACTGGGTGCCGAGGATAACCGAACCATCATTTGTGTATGCTGGGTAAATACCGTGCATTGCTTTTGTTATAGTGCCGCTAAAATGTACTGTCGCAGATATACTTGTTTTTTTAATGTTTGGTATGTGAATATCTAGAATGTCTTCGTTGATAGAAAAATCGCAGGCGGTACTATCAACTGTTACACCTATGATTTGCAAATCTTTCACATGAAGCCGTATATGGGGCGAACTTTTTTTTCTATCACCAAATACGGTAACGGTGCCACTAAATCTTAGGAGTGTCGCATCTAGAGTTAAATGAACATCATAATGAGTTGGGGTAAATTCACGATATAGTCGGGCTACATCAGTCAAGGGTTTCTCCTTTTTGCTTTAATTAGGTTGTTTTAGCTGCCACTCTATGGTATCATACGAAGTACACCGTTCCGACCATATTGGTCGGATTTTTTACTGAAGAAGGGAGTAGAAATAAAATGGATATCGAGACAAAACAATTAGTGATGGCAGTTCGAACAATTGCCGAAGAAAAGAACTTACCAGAAGATGTCGTACAAGAGGCTATAGAACAAGCATTAGCAGCTGCATGGCGCCGAGATTTTGGTGACAAAGACCAAGAAGTGCGGTCTGTGATTAATATCAATGATGGTTCCGTAACAGTATTTATTACAAAAACTGTAGTAGATAATGTAACGAATGAGCACTTAGAAATTTCACTCAAAGACGCACAGGCAATTCGTAAAGATGTCGCTCTTGATGAAACGGTAGAGATAGAAGAAAAGGTAGAAAACTTTGGACGGGTGGCTGCCCAAACGGCAAAACAAGTCATACTACAACGATTACGTGAAGCCGAGCGAGAAGTTGTATTGGCTGAATTCGAAGACAAAATCCACACCGTTCTAAATGCTATCGTAACTCGCATTGAGGGTCGGATGGTTCGAATTGAGATTAATCGTGCTCAGGGAATCTTACCACCGAGCGAACAAATACAAGGAGAGCGTTACCATCCGGGCCAACGTCTGAAGGTGTATCTAAAAGACGTTGAGCGTGGTTTTAAAGGTGCCCAACTGGTAGTAAGCCGTGGTTGTCCTGAATTTATTGAACATTTGTTTCGGAACGAAGTACCTGAAATGGAAGGTGGCGCTGTAGAAATTAAAGGCATAGCTCGCGAAGCAGGTGTACGAACTAAAATAGCCGTTGCCAGTAATTTGCCAGGTGTTGACCCAGTGGGAACTTTTGTTGGTGGTCATGGGACGCGTGTACAAGCAGTTATGAGTGAAATTGGTGAACAAGAAAAAATTGATATCGTAGTTTTTGCAAGCGATACCAAGGAGTACATTATTAATGCTCTTAGCCCAACCAAAGTCGTAAGCGTTGAACTTAACGAAAATGCGAAAAAGGCCAAAGTAACTGTAGAAGAAGACCAACTATCGATAGCGATTGGCAGAAGTGGCCAAAACGTACGACTTGCCAGTAGGCTCACTGGGTATGATATTGATGTTGTAGGAGATAAGCCAGCAGCTGCTGAAGTACCAGAAAAGAAAGACACTGTCGTCGGAGCCTCTAACGCTCCTAAACTCAAGAAAAAAAGTGATTTAGAGTCTAGTCTCCTTGAGGCAATCGAAGAACACGGCGAATAAAAGAGGTCTGTATTAGACGTATACGAGATTGTAATTAGCACTCTTGATTAATGAGTGCTAATTTCATATAATTAAATGGTATGATTGCTACACTATTAATATCTAGAGAAAGAATAAGGGTATTGTCATGAATGAGTCACAAGATATGCAAGAATTTCTGAACCACCTGACTGATAATGCCCTTATGAGCCTAAAACATGCTGATCATGTTGCACGTACGCAAGGTTCGGCATATGTCGGCACTGAACACATACTTCTGGGAGTATTGGCTCAAGACAATTCAGTAGCTTCTAAAATACTCACCACAGCAGGCGTTTCCTATGAGAGAGCCCAGCTAGCCCTTAACCTAACTCCTAAAAATCTCGTCATTAATCTTGGTGCGAAAGGTCTCAGCGAAACCGCTAAATTAGCACTCAAGGTGAGCTGGGATTACGCACAAGATTACGGCCAAGACATGTGTGGGACCGAGCACATTGTGTTTAGTATTTTGCAACAAAAAAATTCACGTGCGACAGTACTGCTTAGAGATATGAATATCAATACTGATAAATTGTTGAATTCTTTTGATGACTTTTTGCAGAAGCAGCAGTTTGATTCAGACCAATCTCGCAAACGCACGGCAACTAAGTCACGTCGCAAAGGTGGTAAAAGTGTTCTCGATGTATTTGGGAGTGACCTGACGGCTCTCGCAGCTGAAGATAAGCTAGATCCGGTTGTTGGTAGAGAAGACGCTATAAAACGTACCATCACGATATTAAACCGCAGGAGTAAAAATAACCCTGTTTTGATTGGAGAACCTGGGGTTGGTAAAACAGCCGTCGTAGAAGGCCTTGCTCAAAGAATTGTTGCAGAAGAGGTACCTGACAGCTTACTAGAAAAACGCATTGTTGTATTAGACTTAGCTGCCATGATTGCCGGTACCAAATACCGTGGTGAGTTTGAAGAGCGCCTAAAAAAGGTTATGGACGAGCTAATGGCAGATAGAAAAATTATTATATTTATTGATGAGATGCACCTTCTCGTTGGCGCTGGGGCGGCAGAAGGAGCTATTGATGCAGGGAATATACTTAAACCTGCGCTTGCGCGTGCCAAAATACAAGTCATCGGCGCCACGACGACGAGCGAGTATCATAAACATATAGAAAAAGATGCTGCGCTCGAACGACGTTTTCAACCTGTCGTTATACCACCGACCACTACCACAGAAACGCTCGCAATCTTAAAAGGGCTTAAAAAACACTACGAAGATTACCATGGTGTTCGTATTTCTGATGCAACGATAGAAGACGCGGTATATTTTGCCGATAGATACATAAGTGATCGCTATATGCCGGATAAGGCAATTGATTTGCTTGATGAAGCAGCCGCATTATTGCGCGTAGATAAAGGCAAAACACCTAAAGAATATCGTCAACTTATAAAAGAAATACGCTTATTTACTGTTCGTCGTGATGATGCAGTAGAGCAAGAAGATTACGAAAAAGCCGCAAAATATAAACAACGTATTAGTGCGGCACAGGCACGTCTTGATGAACTAAAAAGCAAGCTGGGCAAGCATAAGCGACTAGAACTTAGCGGTGATGACATTGCGAGGGTAGTACATCAAGCAACGTCGATTCCGCTTACAAAACTCATGCGTCAAGAGGCGAAAAATCTTCTAAAATTAGAATCACACCTCGGCCGCTATGTAATTGGGCAAGAAGAGGCAATTAATGCTATTGCACGGGCTATACGAAGAAATCGTTCTGGTGTAGGGAGTGAAAAAAGACCAATCGGTACATTTATGTGCATGGGTCCAACAGGTGTAGGGAAAACTGAGCTTGCGCGTGTCCTGGCACGAGAGTTTTTTGGGAAAGAAGATGCACTGATTAAAATTGATATGAGTGAATTTGGTGAGCGCCACACAGTGGCACGTTTAGTTGGCGCCCCAGCTGGTTATGTAGGGTACGAAGAAGGTGGTCAGTTAACTGATAAAATTCGTCGCCAACCGTATAGCCTTGTGTTATTTGATGAGATAGAAAAAGCGCACCCTGAAGTATTTAATATGCTTCTGCAGATTTTTGAAGACGGCGAACTCACAGATGCAAAAGGTCGTAAGGTGAGCTTTAGGAATACGATTATCATGCTTACGAGTAATATTGGTGCTAAGTTGTTGCAAAAAGAGGTTAACCTTGGCTTTGCCAGCAAGGCAAATGATAAATCTGTCGATGAACTCCATGCCGAAAATAGCGAAAAAGTAAAAGAAGAACTGAAAAAGCATATGCGTCCAGAGCTTATTAATCGTATAGATAAAATAATCGTCTTTAAAGCGCTCAACAAACAAGCTGTGCGTAAAATTATTGATGTTCAAATTAATGAATTAGCCCAACGTTTGCAGCGCCAAAAAATTGGCATACACTTAAGCGCAGCTGCCAAAAACTGGCTACTAAAAAAAGGCTACGATGTACACAACGGAGTACGCCCTATGCGCAGAGCCATTCAAGATGAAATCGAAGATCCAGTGGCGGATAATATATTAGACGGAACTTTTACGGCAGGTGACGTAATAACTGTTACTACAGATAAAAAACTACTTACGTTTAGTGTAATCCACGAATAATTCGGTATACTTATATATACGATGACACGGACAGTTAAATGGCTATGGACAACAGTTTTTATCGCTATGGTAGTGTCTATTGTGTTTGTGTGGTTTAACCGGTTTACAATATTTGATGCGTATGTACTCCGTTCTTACACACCTAGCCCAGAAATCGTACAATTAGCAAAAGATAGCGGCATGAACGAAACGGGCGCAGAGATATTTTACTCACATGTGCCTAAAATAACTGAGCAGGCTGAGTTTAATAGCGTTTGTACATCAAGCGAAGCAACAATTGTACTAGGGTGCTATACAGGATTTGATTTTAATAAAGACACCGATATATACATTTATAATGTGCAAAAACCGGAGCTCGCAGGCATTAAAGAGGTAACTGCTTCGCACGAAATGCTCCATGCTGCATACGACAGACTAAGCCCCAAGCAGCGCCAACAAGTAGATGAAATGACGGCGACTATGGTTACGAAAATCAACAATCCAAGAATACTGCAGCTCATAAAAGGATACCAAGATAAAGACCCGTCCGTCGTACCAAACGAGATGCATTCTATTTTAGGCACAGAAGTTGCCTCACTAGACCCACAATTAGAGCAGTATTATCGTACGTATTTTTCTGATAGACAGAAAGTTGTAGCACTTTCAGAAAGTTACGAAGCTGTGTTTGATACAGCAAAAAGTGACACACAGCGCATCAATGGTGATTTAGCCTTACGTAAATCAGAAATCTCGCAGCAAGAAGCTCAAATAGGTGAAGATGAAGCAGCGCTACTAGAAACAAAACGCCAACTAGAAGCATACCGTTCCCAAAAAAAATTCGCAGAATATAACGCATTGGTGCCTAGCTACAATCAACAAGTTGAGGCATATAATCAAAAAATAAGCAGTCTTAAACAGTTAATCGCAGAGTATAATAAACTGGTTCAAGAGTACAATAGCACAGTAGACAGGCAACAAGACCTGGTAAATAGTATCGATAGTAAATATCAATACTACGAATGAAAATGGTACACTAATCGTTATGCCAAAGGCTAAGACAAAATATGTTTGCAGTGATTGTGGAGAAGCATACGGATCCTGGAGTGGTAAGTGTGCTACGTGTGGCGCCTGGAACACTATCCAGCAAGTGCTAGACGTTCGTGGCAGCACAAAAGGCCAACAAGCAGTCCATAGCGGAAGCGTGCTTAAAGCAACAACTATCAATGAGCAGACCGCAGTCAGCCATTCAGACAGAATACCTGTTGGTGTGGCTGATGTAGACAAGGTGTTAGGTGGTGGTTTAGTACATGGTAGCGTGACACTGCTAGCTGGACAACCTGGTATAGGAAAGAGCACGTTACTACTACAACTTGCGTATGCAATTGCACAGACTAGCTCGCTTCTATACGTAAGTGGTGAAGAGTCAGCAGAACAAGTCGCCATGAGAGGCAAGCGTATTAGCAGTGCAATAGATAAAAACGTAGTTATAGCAACCAGTAACAGCGCAAACGACATTGCTACTACGATTGTTTCTGGTGAATACAATGTGGTTATTGTCGATTCAGTGCAAACATTAGCAACAGATGAAATCACTGGTGTGCCCGGCTCAGTCAGCCAAGTTACGAACAGTGCTCAACTGATTACGCTGGCAGCTAAACAGTCCAATACTGCGGTTATCTTGGTGGGGCACGTTACAAAAGAAGGTTCTATCGCAGGCCCAAAAGTTCTTGAACACTTAGTGGATGTCGTATTGCAGCTAGAGGGTGACCGATATGCAGGATTTCGCGTCTTAAGAGGCATAAAAAATAGGTTCGGCTCTACAAACGAAGCAGTCATTCTAGAGATGTCCGATAAGGGTCTGCATGTCGTTACAAATCCATCAGCAGCATTACTTTCAGAGCGACAAATCAGTGACGGTTCTATCGTGCTCGCAACCCTAGAAGGCACAAGGCCAATACTAGTAGAAGTACAAGCACTCGTTAATACAACAAGCTACGGCTATCCTAAGCGTGCAGCATCTGGGTTTGATCTAAACCGACTTAATTTGCTTGTTGCAATGCTTGAGCGCCGAACCAAGCTGAAGCTTTCTGACAAAGACATTTATATCAATATAGTTGGAGGCATAAAAATAACTGAAAACGCTGCCGATTTGGCTATATGCATGGCGATTGCTTCAGCAGCGAAAGGCATGCAACTAAGTACAGATGCTGTGGTGTTTGGCGAAGTAGGTTTAAGTGGAGAGGTGCGACATGTACCATGGCTAGAAAAACGCATTCAAGAGGCCCAAAAAATGGGTTTCACAAGTGTTATTGGTCCACGATTACAAAAGTCGCAAACAAATTCTGGTCTACAATATAAAGAAGCAAAAAACATAAAAACAATCCTTAACGACACGCTGATGAAAGGCTAACCATGACAGATATAATAATTATTGGACTTCTCTTATTAATAGTAGTTTTAGTATATAAAAAACCACGTAAAAAAATCACGCAACCTACTGGTGGTGCAAGTAGTGTTATTTTGGACAGCTGTGCGCTGATAGATGGAAGGGTCATTGAGCTCGCCAAAATAGGGTTTATGCCTAAAAAAATCATTGTTCCACAATTTATTGTTAAAGAACTACAATTATTGGCTGACGGCCGTGATAGCTATAAACGTGAGCGCGCTCGCTTTGGCTTGAATGTCGTGCAGCAATTACAAAATGACGCTGAGCTAGACGTCACAATAGACGAAACACAACCGGGCAAGGTAACAACTGATGAAAACCTTGTAGCACTTGCCAAATTGACATCTGCTGAGTTATTTACCACCGATTACAATCTCAATCAGGTAGCAACCATAGAAGGTGTCACCGTGCTTAATGTTAATGAGCTCGCCCACGCTGTCCGACCAGTAGCGTTGCCGGGAGAAACTGCGCATGTGACAATTTTGCAATCTGGTACCAACCGTGATCAAGGGGTCGGCTACCTAGACGACGGTACTATGGTCGTTGTTGATGGGGCAATTAAAGACATTGGTAAATCAATACAGGTAACGATAAATAAATCGCATCAAACCGTAGCAGGAAAAATGCTATTTGCGAAAAAGGTTTCTCAACCAACCATTAAGGCTAAGAATCAAACAGTAGCATCTAAAGATATAAAACAACGTCCGTTTCAGCAAAAGCGCACAAATAATACTAAGAAGCGCTCACATATAATCAATAGCCATACAACTACACGGTAGCTACTTTTAAAACATTTATGACGTGTATTTCAGATTGATTACACAAGCACTAGTTGTACGCTAATAGTGCTAAGGCAGCACTGGTGACGGAGTATCATCACTCGCACTCGGTGCAGCACTCACCGTAAAGCTTGTCGCATCACTAGCATCATATAATACAGAGTCTACAACATTAGCTGTGATTGTTTGTGTGCCAGACCCACTTGGTCTAAAGACAAAAGGAATAGACACGCTGTCTGAAATGTCATAAGACCCGCCCTCAAGCACAGTACCGTTAATAGAAAAGCTCACGCTCGTTAACGGGTATTTACCTTTTTTAATCGTGGCGGTCACGCTGTAACTACCGTCTGGCTTTTTTTGTACTTCGCTTAAGCTAACCGTTGGTTTGTCAGCAGGGTCGCAGGTATGAATATCATCTTTATCTGTTGGTATAAGTCCACCACCAGCGCCTCCGTAGCGTGCTTTAATTGGGTTCATCCAATTATTGTAGTTTGGGTCACTCGTGGGCAGCTCGGCGCGTATACCACCACTTGTGATAGCTTGTTTGGCACGTTCTGGTGTACACTCGGTTGCGAGTTTATTAGAAATAGAATCAATCGTGGCTGACTTTGTTGAGTCAGGGTATTGTGGTTTATACCAGCTTGGAAAGATATCGCACTTACCACCGCTTTTTGCAGCATAGCCTGTCGTTGGGCTAAGACATACTCGTTTCATGCCAGCAGGCTGCGTCCATTTATCGCCAGCTCCTGCTAGGTCTTTGTTGGCTTTTGCAAAAAACTCACGCCAGATAGGTGCGGTTTTATGTTCCATAAATCCGCTTAGTGTTTTATTTTCGTGATGACCAACCCATACTCCAGCTGCAATTTTCGTATTAAAGCCCATGAGCCACCCGTTATCAGAGTTATTTGTGGTTCCAGTCTTTACCGCTGTTGTGACACCATTTATTCTTACTCTGTTATCTAACCCTACGTATCGTGCTGCGCCATCGCTAAGTATGTTGTTGATAGAATATGCTACTTGCTCGTCTAGGGCACGTTCACCGGCTGGATCGGTCCATTCATAAATAACTTTACCTTTGTTGTCCTCTACCTTTGTGTAATATGTAATCGGTTTATAGTTTCCCATACGTGAAAACGTAGCAAAGGCATTAACATGTTCATCTAAGCGTACTTGACCACCATCACCAATCGCAGTAGATAAAATCTCTTGGCAGTCTTCTACGCCCGGCGTGTAACAACCCGTTACGCCGCTGGTGAGCCCCATCTTTTTTGCTGTATCGTGTACGTATGGTATGCCTGCCATGTACATGGCTTTAATAGCAGGAATATTTCTAGAACCACCTAATGATTGACGCATTGATAGTGCACCTGGCTGTTTTTTATCATAGTCGTCTGGGCTATAACCACCACCAAAATTAGTTTTTAAGTCATACAAAATACTACCTGGGCCCCAGTTTTGCGACTTCGTCATCAAGGCGGCATAATCGTAAGGTTTGAAGGTAGAGCCTGGGCTACGCGGAGTTGTTGCGTAATTTATTTGGCCAAATCCGGGGTATTCAAAATCCCGCCCACCAACCATAGCTAGTACTTTACCTGTCTGGGCGTCTACCGCAACCATTGCAGCATTATCACCGCCACCACGAACAATTGTAGCCATACCATTTTTGACCGCTTCTTCAGCGTAGCCTTGCAGTCTAAGATCTACCGTTGTTGTTACCTTGAACCCTGATTTTCTAATGTTGGTAGCCCCATATTGTTCCTCTAGACGTTTTTGGGCTTCGAGCACAAAGTAAGGTGCAATAATGTTATTAAACTTACTCTTCTTAGGTACAACCTTAGCAATTGTATCTTGTTCTTTTGCTGTGTTTGCTTCGTCTTGCGTTATGTAGCCTTGGTCTACCATAAGTTGCAAAACATAATTGCGACGCTCTACCAGTTCACCCGTGTTATCACCCGTTGGTGAATAATACGATGGCGCAGGGATAAGAGCCGCTAAGGTAGCTGATTCATCTAGTGTTAAGTCTTTGGCTGGTTTGTCAAAGTAGCCTCGTGCGGCAGCTTCGGCACCAGCATAGGTAGAACCAAATGAGATTTCATTTAAATATGCGTTTAAGATTTCATCTTTTGTGTACGAACGCTCGAGCTCAATAGCTAAGATTAATTCTTTTACTTTTCTCGTGTATGTCTGTTCTTGTGATAACAAAGAGTTTTTAACGAATTGCTGTGTAATAGTAGAACCACCTTGGGTGCTTTCACCACGCAGATTATTAAAGAACGCACGGGTAACCCCAGCTGTACTAAAGCCACCATGGTTATAAAAGTCTTTGTCTTCTATAGCAATAACTGCTTTTTGGAGATGGGTGTTAATGTTTTCTAATTTAACAGGGTAACATTCTACGTCACCAGAGCTTGCCCACAACAAAGTCTGGCCAGTGTTGTCATAGTAAAGTGAAGATGCACCTTGCGAACATGTATCTAGATTTGTAATGTTTCTAGGCAAGTCTTTCCTGAAATATGCAAAAGTAGCCAATAAAAATACCATCATTACCGCAAGGCTTACACCTGCTACTTTTAAAGCACGTATAGCACCGTCTCTGTTAAACCAATAAGCAGCAAAGTTTTTTGGCTTCAAATAGTACACAAAACGCTTTATAGGGTTTTTGGGCATTCTTGCCTTTTGATCAGCACGCCTACGCGCCCGCAGGTCTTTACGAGCTCGCATACGATCACCAATGTTTCGGTTTACGATATTAGCAGAATCGAGTGCTTTATTCTTGGCGCTCGAACTCTTCGTCTTTAAGCCAAGACGTGACTTCTTTTTACTGGATTTACTCATATACCTGTATATTTACCTCAATATCACCATCTATTATACCAAAATTACCTACAATATACACGATAAAAAGTTAGTGCTTTTTAGGTCACTGCGCACCTGTTGCGTTGTGCGGTACACTGTAGGTATATGACACTTCACAGTCCAATAACCGATCTTAAAGGAGTAGGCCCTGCACTGGCGAGTAAGTTCACTAAAGTAGGCATTGCTACTATTGGAGATTTTTTACAGTATGTACCAAGGCAATACAACGATTATAGTGGCGTTGTACCTATTGCCAATATGATGCCGGGGAATGTTACCTTGCAGGTAACCTTTACAGATGTAACTCAACGGCGGGTAAAACGTGGATTGCACATTACACAAGCAATTGCCCAAGATTCTACTGGTAAGGTTCGCATCGTATGGTTTAATCAACCATACCGCGCGAGTCAACTAACCCATGAAGAATATTTACTTCGGGGCGTATACGAATACAAGAATAATCGTTTGCAAATAGTAAATCCTTCTGTAGAACTACTAAGTAGCGTGCAAAAAGACGTTACCATTTTACCAACGTACCCAGAACGAGTAGGGTTAAAGAGCCATCAACTGAGAAAACTGTTTACTACACTGTTTGCTCAAGATTTGCAGGTCACTGATGTTTTACCGAGAGATATTGTAATCAAGCATGGATTACTGTCGGCGTACGATGCCTATAAAACAATTCACCTCCCAAATTCAGAACACGCCTTATTAGACGCAAAGCGACGTCTTGCCTTTGAAGAGCTATTTGTCATTATGTGCGCTGTGCAATCGCTCAAAGATAGTAACAAACGAGTCACGGCTTTGCCTATTGTATTTGATGAAAACGCTGCTAAAACGTTTGTGAAACAATTGCCATTTACCTTAACAGATGATCAGCGGATTGTTGCTTGGAAGATTCTGCAAGATATGCAACAGCGTCAACCAATGAACCGTTTAGTTGAAGGCGATGTAGGGTCTGGTAAGACAGTCGTTGCGGCACTTGCATCACTTATGGCGTTACAAAGTAATATGCAGGTAGCGCTTATTGCGCCAACCGAAATATTGGCACGCCAGCACTATAAAACGCTGCGTACGCTCCTGCAGCACACCAAACATGCACAGGATATTCAACTCCTCGTTGGGTCTGTCAATAAAACCGAAAAACAGCAGATTAAACATAAAATAAGCACCAAAAAAGCGACACTACTTATAGGAACACATGCACTACTAGAGCGTGATATAGATTGGCACACACTCGGACTAGTTATCATAGACGAGCAACACCGTTTTGGCGTCAAGCAACGGCAGCGCTTACTGCAAGCAGCAGGTCATATGCCACATACGCTATGTATGACCGCTACACCAATTCCACGAAGCCTCGCGCTCACTGTGTACGGTGAGCTCGATATAAGTATTATTAAGCAAAAACCGCTGCATAAAGCATCAATTACCACAAGTATTGTGTCACCAAATTCTACTCAGCAAATGTATAGTAAAATTACTGCGTCTTTAGAAGCCGGTCGCCAAGCCTACATAGTTTGTCCGTTAATACATGATAGCGATGTACTGGATGTGGCCAGTGCTGAAGAAACCTTTAAAGAAGTGACCCAAAAATATTTTAAAAAATACCGGGTTGGACTGTTGCACGGTCGTTTAAAGCCCGTCCAAAAAGATGAAGTAATGCAAGCGTTTGCTAAACACGAACTAGATGTCATTGTGACAACTACAGTTATAGAAGTTGGCGTAGATGTACCTAATGCTACGGATATGGTTATTCTTGGGGCCGATAGGTTTGGTTTAGCGCAGTTGCACCAGCTACGCGGGCGCATTGGTCGCGGGGTACATTCTGGTACTTGCTATTTGGTTATGAGCGATTCTAATAAACCATCCAAGCGCATGCAGGCGATAGCAAATACAAGCGACGGGTTTGAGCTTGCAGAATATGATCTAGAGCTACGTGGCGCTGGTGCTATATATGGCACAATGCAGCATGGCGCACTAGATTTGCGTTACGTACAATTAACCGACTATGCACTAATTTCAGAAGTTCGCGGGGCAGTCACGGCTTTTACCAAAAAGGGCGATTTTATGGTAAAATATCCTCAGCTCGCAGATAAAATTACAAAGACTCTGCAATTGACGTATTTAAATTAAATGTATTCTGGTTCAACACTTACCAATGTGTCGGGCAACGTTATTGGTGCCCATCAAAAGATTGACCGTGCCGCTCGCCATGCACTAAAAGATCTATTGCTAGACGATAGCAAATTTCCTAGTAAAAAAATGCTTTTACACTTCGAGGGTAAAAACGGTCCCGATAGTGCAAAAGCAAAGCTAGATGGTGAATACGCTCCGTGGCATTTTTATGACCCGTTTGATCCGGACGACGGCCACCTGTTAGAGCAAATCAACGCACACTATACCACCCTCGTAGAGCAACTAAAAAAAGGTGCAATTGAGCGTTCGGCGTTCGAAGCTAGTTGGCTTGCGCACGCTATTGTAGATGGGCTAACACCTGCGCATCATTACCCATTTGAACAAGAGCTGGAGCGTCTACGGGGTGAAGGCAAAGAAACCCGCACAACCGTAGCAAAAAAAGTATTTATTCATGGTGAGACAAAACGCGAAGCTTTGCACAAAAACTGGGAAATGTGGGGCGCAAAAGGCTTATTCACTACTCACGCGCTGTTTGAACTCGGGGCAGCGATGATATTTGCCCCAATGGGTAAATATATTGGCAGGCCAACACATTATGATCTAAAAACGGTGCAACACCTAGGGCTAGAAGAATATTTTAAACGCGTTGCTAGAGAAGTCGCTATGCTTAACATGTATGAAGATTTTTACAAACGAGGCTGGACACCACGTTTAACAAAAACAGCTCGCAAAGAACTTGCCCCGCGCATGGGGCGCACCGTTACGGTAGCGTGGTTTATGGCTGCCAAACAAGCAGGGCTTGTCAGTAGCGAAGCATAAATAAATCTATTATGCTTGAGCTTGCAAATATGCGAATCTCTGTCATAATGGTCAACGATTATCAATAGGAGCAACACCAATGCGTGTAAACATGGGCAATAGCCCAGAGGCAAAACAGCCAAGAATAGATTTAAAAACAATAACAGGGCTTTTTAGCTATGCACTAGCTGCGCAATTTGGAGCGGAAAGAGCTGAGGATGCAGCACAAGCCGCGCTGCGATCAGCTGAACGTATGGCTCGTAAGGCAGAACGTACCGCGTTGCAAGCGCAAGAAAGTCTAGAAGAAGCCTTTGATGTTTTACGTGATGCATTACAAGATGCACACGCCAGACGTAACATAGATGCTATACCTAGAATTTTTCAAGACTATATAGATGTTGTCATGAGTGCTCAACTTGCTTGTATTCCACCAGAGCATCCAGATTATGATGCCATAACTGCCGAAATAGCAGCCACAAGAGAACGGCTTTTTGCGAATTACGAACGATTGTTTCCTGAAAATGCAGCCACGTGTATGACAATAATGCAAGATCCCCTCCCTCCAATCAACATCCAATCTGGCAAACTAACCCCACCTACTATAGCAACCACGAGTGCACAAAACCCCACTAACCCAGGTATCACTACTATGCACATAGACCCATACGATAATCGAACTTATATAATTAATTTATGTTCTGTTGTAGTAATTGCTACCCAAGAAAACTAACTAAAAATATGAATAGCGCTTCAAAACAATCGCCAGAAATGCCACCCAACCCCAATGTTTTCCGTAGAGTTATCGGCACAATAAGCAGTATTGGCAACTTAGCACATAAAGAAGCCATTACTGACATACCAAGACAAGCAGCCGTAGCTGTAGAATCGGCTGCAAACCAGTTTGCTGGTATGGGGCTAGAAGCACTCGAACGCACACTCATAGACACTCCTCAAGAAGTAGAGACATGGGGGAGAGAAAAAATTATTAGTTTTGTACATATGTTTATAGAAACCGCCAATACTGCCGAAGGCAATGGCAAATACGGAAAAATCAAACCTCGCGAAAGTGATGAAGAGTGCGTTGCGTTTTTTGGTAAACTTCGCACAATGGTAGTAATGAACGCTATATATAGGAAAAATAGTAAAAATTAACAGCAATTTTGCAAAAAAATTGCGTAGCGTATACTAACAACTATGAGAATAATTGCTGGTGCATTTGGTGGCCGGATGCTGCAAAGCCCACACAATAATATTACGCACCCCATGAGCGAAAAAATGCGCGGAGCATTATTTAATGCACTTGGCGACGTAACAGGGCTTAGTTTTTTTGACCCATTTGCCGGCACGGGTGCTTGTAGCCTAGAAGCAATCAGTCGCGGCGCTGCACACGCCACACTTGTAGAAGCAAACACAGATTCGTTTAAAACCATACTAGTAAATGCCAAAGATTTAGGTGTCTTAGATAAACTAACGGTAAAACGTGGTAATTGTGCAGGCTGGTCTGGCAATAATAAAAGTGTTTTATTTGATATAGCCATAGCAGACCCGCCCTATAAGCCAAAAGATATAGACATAGCTCTAGCTTTTAGAATGGCGAGACACGTCAGGCAAGGTGGTATATTTGTACTTTCTGCGCCACCAGCCCAAGCAGAAACCGTAGCTTTGCGGGCTAAACAAAACCCACAAATTAGCTTGCTATCACACAAAACTCATGGCGATGGCAGCCTGTATTTTTACCGCCAAAACCGCACTGCAGTACTATAAATACTAGTAAATTTATATAAATATCAACTATATAAAAACCCCAATAATCTTGGGGCATTTATTTTGGTGCGCGAGAAAGGACTTGAACCTTCACGCCTTGCGGCACTAGTTCCTAAGACTAGCGTGTCTACCAATTCCACCACTCGCGCATATCGTGCTAACATGAAATTGCTTACATAATTATAACAATATTTACAGATAGAGCAATAAATATGTAGCTCATAAGATATGGTAAAATATCCTTAAAGCATTAACCTAAGGACATAATATTTGCATGACTCTCTCAGAAGAACTTACATGGCGCGGTTTTGTTAACCAAACAACATATCCAGACATCTCTGTGTTAGATAAAGATCCAATTACTTTTTACTGGGGTGTAGACCCAAGTGCAAAAAGTATGACGGTTGGTAATTTTGCATTAGCAATGATGGTTTTGCATTTTGTCAGGCATGGGCATAAGCCTATTTTGCTTGTTGGTGGTGCAACTGGTCTCATTGGTGACCCAGATGGTAAAGCAACCGAACGTGATCTAAAAACAGCAGAAGAGCTGCAGGAATACATAGAAGGTATACGTAACCAGTATAAAAGCATATTTAAAGATTATGATTTTGAATTGGTAGATAATTACGATTGGTTTAAAGACATAGGCTACATGGAGTTTTTACGAAACATTGGCAAACACGTACCAATGAGCCAGATGCTTGGCCGCGAATTTGTAAAAGAACGCCTCGGAGATGGCGGTGCAGGGATAAGTTACGCCGAATTTAGCTATAGTTTAATACAAGGCTATGATTTCTTGCATTTATCAAGAGAAAAAGGCGTTACTTTACAGGTTGCTGGGTCAGACCAGTGGGGCAACAGTATCGCTGGTGTAGACCTCGTACGACGCATAGATAACCAAGAAGTGCACGTGTATACTGCGCCGCTTGTCATAAACAAAACCACTGGTAAAAAGTTTGGCAAAAGCGAAGACGGCGCTGTTTGGCTAGATCCAGACATGACTAGTGTTTATCAGTTTTACCAATTTTGGTTAAACGTAGATGATGAAGGTGTAGAAGATTACCTAAAAATTTATACACTGCTCAGCAAAGAAGAAACAGAGCGTATTTTATCGGACTTTAATAGTAACCGTGCAGGGCGCTTAGCCCAAAAAACTTTAGCATACGAAGTTACAAAAATTGTGCATGGCCAAGAGCGGGCAGATAGTGTAAAGCGCATTAGTGAAGTGCTGTTTGGAGGCCGTAGTTACAACGAACTCACACAAGCAGATTTTGAAGCACTTGGTAAAGAGATAGGCATTATTGCTACTAAAGATGGCACCGAACTAGCAGAAATATTAGTGCAGGCGCGCTTAACAAAAAGTAAATCAGAAGCGCGGCGATTTATTACGAGTGGTGCTATATACGTTAATGGTATACAGGTAGCTGCTGATGATTTAGTACTTAGAGCTGACCAAAGTATCAATGGACACTATATTTTGCGCCGTGGCAAAAACTCACAGATAGTTTTAGCGCTATAAAATAAAACACCGTCTCTGCAAAAATGCTGGTAAGACGGTGTTTTGTGGTGGCTACGTTATTTATGCAGATTTTTTCGTAGTAGCTTTACGTTTTGGCTTTTTTGGGCTCGCCTTACTTTTTTGCGTAGAGCTTGCTGGCGCTTTTTCGGCAGGTGTAATGTGGCGTAAGTATATAATTGCAGGTAAGCAAAAGAATATTATCGTCCCTACTAAGCCGGCAAGTCCTCCGATAACTGGTACTGAAGATACGATAGATAGTAGCGCAGTGATGGTATAAAGAGCGAGCACCCACTGCCATTTACGCCTGGTTGTTTCATAGCTTTTCTTAATAGCGCTTACGGCATCTAGGTTCTGGGTAATGATAATATAGGGTGTCAAAAAGAGAAAGAACGTTGCGACCACCGCCCATAGCAACGCAAATGGTAGTAGCACAAAACCGATGAGTACGAACATGAGTAGTAAAGAGATAATAATTGGTCCGCCCACAATAACAAATCCAATCAGTCCAGCAATAATAAACCGTAAAACGTAGTTTAACCCTCCATTAAACGCCTCGCTTAAAGAAATTTTATTACCTTTAACGCTTTCTAGTTGCGTAATTATTAATGCTGGGTACAAGACAATAGACACAAAAATCGTGAGGAGTGTCAGTATAACGGCTATAATAGCAGTTCCAGCTGCAAGGGCGGTTTTATCAGCTGCACTTGCAGCAAGTGGTAATAAATAAAATGTTACTAGCAAAATGGTAAGACCTATTGGTACAAGGTATAAGACGACAAAGGTCCATACATTTAGTTTGAACGCTTCCCATGATTCGTTCCATAGCCCGAACGAATACCCAACTTTTTCAAAAAAATCCATGCTTTCTGCATTTGACGTAGCCATTAAGCCTCCTTATGTTATAACCTTATTAAAACCCCTTATTTTAATACAGTCAATATCTGATATACTTGGGTTGTTATGGCATTAAGCACCACACCGTACAAAGGTACGAGAGATTTTTATCCAAAAGACTTCCGTATTAGGCAATACATATTTGATACATGGGCAGAAACATGCAAGCGGTTTGGGTACGAACAATACGATGCTCCAGTACTAGAACCCTTAGAACTGTACCAGGCGAAAACCAGCGAAGAAATTGTCGGCGAACAAACATACGCTTTTACAGACCGTGGTGGTAGGGCTGTAACACTACGCCCAGAAATGACCCCTACAGTAAGTAGAATGGTAGCAGCCCAGCGCCAAGAACTAGCGTACCCATTACGTTGGTTTAGCATTCCTAATGTGTGGCGGTATGAAAGACCACAGCGAGGTCGCCTGCGCGAGCACTGGCAACTCAATGTAGACTTATTTGGCATACAAGATGATTCAGCAGATACAGAAGTCATAATGCTCGCCGATGCAATAATGCAAGCATTTAAGGCTAAGCGCGATATGTATACCATTAAATTAAATTCAAGAAAACTCGTTAACTATATACTTACAGAATATCTAGATCTAGATAATGCAGAAACAATTACGATAATTCGCTTGATTGATAGAAAAGACAAAATGTCATATGCAGAATTTACGGCGCTCTTAAGCGCGAGTATTAGCCCTACTCAGCGCGAACAAGATCGTGTTGATGACAAACTGTTAGCCTTGCTTGATTGCAAGACATTGGAACAGCTGCCAAAAGAAATTGCGAGTCATGAGTCAATACAGATGCTCCAGAAAGTCACTGCACATCTGCAGGGCCAAGGAATTACAAATATACAATTTGATGTTTCGCTGATGCGCGGGTTTATGTATTACACAGATATTGTATTTGAAGTATTCGATACTGACCCAGCAAATAATCGTTCATTGTTCGGTGGTGGCCGTTATGACGGACTGGTTGGTCAATTTGGTGTAGAACCCCTGCCTACAGTTGGTTTTGGTATGGGCGACGTTACAATACGTGACTTTTTAGAAACGCATAGTCTTTTGCCTAAGCTCGCAACGAACATACATGCAGCAGTCCTGCTCGTTGATATTACAATGCATGAGGCTCTGCCATTTATTTCACGACTCCGTTCAGAAGGTGCGTATATTGCCGTAGATAGTACAGATAGAAAACTAGATAAAAAACTCAAATACGTTGCCAAGAGTGGTATAGCGTACGCAATAATAATTGGTCAAACCGAACTTGCCGATAATGCAATAACCCTCAAAGATATGCGTCGTGGCACGCAAGAGCAACACTCACCTGAACGTATTATTTCAATAATTATGGCCGATTCAGACGCGGTTATGCTAGATTAAACAAGCCTAGATATGGTACAGTAAGTACCCATATGAAGATTATTAGAACCAACCCATCAGACACAACCATAGTACTCACAATAAGTGGCACAGCAACAGAACTCGCTGCGGCAAAAAACATTGCTGTCGCAAAACTTGCACCACAAGTAAAAATGCAAGGTTTTCGCCCTGGGCACGCTCCTGCAGAATTGGTAGAAAAACAACTTAATCCTAATACGTTGCAAGAAGAAACGCTCAACGAAGTATTAAATGCACTATATGAAACGGCTCTCCGGCAAGAAAATATTCGCCCAGTAGCAAACCCAAAGATAGAACTTAAAAAGTTTGTTCCGTATACAGATATAGAATTTACCGCAGAGATAGAAGTCATAGGTACTATTAAACTGGGTAACTATAAAAAGCTAAAAGCAAAGAAACAGACCACCGATGCAACGGCAAAAGACGTAGAAGAAGTTCTTAACCGGTTGCAAACACAAATGGCTGAGTACGCAGAAGTAGCAAGAGCAGCAAAAACTGGCGACCGTGTGTGGATTGATTTTGACGGCACCGATGCGAAAGGTGCACCAGTCAATGGCGCAAAAGGCCAAGACTATCCTTTAGCGCTCGGTTCCAATACGTTTATACCTGGCTTTGAAGATAATGTGTTGGGTATGAAAAAAGACGACCAAAAGAACTTTACTATTCCATTTCCTAAAGATTACGGTGTAAAAGCTTTACAAGGCAAAAAAGTAACGTTTAAAGTGACGGCAAAAAAGATAGAAGAAACAATCTTGCCACCAATAGATGATGAGTTCGCCAAAAAAGTTGGTCCTGTTAGTACCGTAAAAGAACTAAAAGCTGATATTAAAAAGCAACTAAAACAAGAGCGAGACCACCAAGCAGACAGAGAATACCAAGATGCGCTTATTAAAGAACTAGTAGCAGCATCTGACGTACCTCTACCTGAATCCATGCTGACTGAACAAATAGAAATTGTAGATAAAGAATTTAAGCAAAACCTCGTGTATCGTGGGCAAACGTTCAAAGAATACCTTGAAGCGACCGGCCTAGACGAAGCAACATATAAGGAAAAAGAGTTAAAACCTGCTGCCCAAGAACGGTTAAAAGCCGGCCTCGTGCTTAGTGAACTCGCCGACATAGAAAAAGTAACGATAACTCCAGAAGAGCTAGAAATTCGCTTACAGGTCTTAAAAGGCCAGTATGAAAGCGATCAAAAGATGCAGTCCGAGCTTGAAAAACCAGAAAACAGACGTGAAGTTGCTGCTCGTTTGTTAACTGAAAAAACTATTGCAAAACTCGTTTCTTTTCAGAACTCTAAGTAGTACACTACTATAAAAGGTGGGAGAAGTGCGAGGTAAGAGATGTCCCCCGAGCGTGTTATTAGTTATGATGGTGACGCAGAGCCATATGTGATATTTGAAAAGTTTATACGTGCTCACAGCCCTCTTAGTGAAGATGCTATAGATGCCTACCTTAACGAAGCAAGAAAGCTTTTAGAAGCAGGCAGCACATTTTTTTGCCGACGTAATTTTTACCCTACAAATGGCGATGTATTTGACCTGTATAGTAAAGGCAAGCTGATAGGATTTATCGCAGGTGATGATGACTACAGTGTAGATGTATTTATTGACAGCGAAGATGGCCCTCAAAAAATAGGAGAAACTATTGAATCTGGTAGTTACGCAGAAAACATGCTCGAAGGCATTGCACGCCTAAAAAGCCAACTAGCAGAATAACTAGCACTCTATATTGACGAGTGCTAATGGGTGGTGTATGATAATCTAATGCACAGTATGCTTATTCCAACCGTAATTGAATCAGATGGCCGCGTCGAGCGCGCCTACGATATTTATAGCCGTTTACTTAAAGAACGCATTATATTTTTGGGCGAAGACGTCAACCCACACACTGCTAATTTAGTGGTTGCACAAATGTTATTTTTGGCTGCAGAAGATGCTAAAAAAGATATAATTTTTTACATAAATAGCCCTGGTGGTAGCGTGTATGATGGCATGGCCATTTATGACACCATGCAATACGTAAAGAACGATGTACAGACTGTGGGCATTGGCTTGCAAGCAAGTATGGGTGCCTTTTTACTTAGTAGTGGCACTAAAGGCAAGCGTATGGTTTTGCCACACAGCAAAGTCATGATTCACCAACCCAGCAGCGGTACACGCGGTAAAGTAACAGATATGGAAATAGATCTAAAAGAATCGTTAAAAGTAAAACATCTCCTTAATGAAATATTAGCAAAAAACACCGGCCAACCTGTCAAGCGAATCCAAGAAGACGCCGAGCGTGATTATTGGATGTCGGCAGAAGAAGCGAAAAAATACGGTTTAGTGGATAAAATCATCACTACACTCAAGTAAATTGTAAAAATTACATAGTAGTAAACTTTACATTATTGATATATATGCGTAGAATATGTATCAAGAAGTAGTGTCGGCTAGGCTGTGCTCGTGTGCCTCCAAAATACGAGTACCAAAAACTCCCTCGCCAGGGAACTTCGCGCGAAAAATACGGATCCAAATATTAATAAAATTACTAACGGAGGAGTGTGCTCTTTATGGCCAAAGCATCAGCGCCAACGAAGCTTGCTACAAGCAAGAGAACTTTTTTTACAAAAAGCGAAGACATAGCCCTTCCAAACCTAATTAGCCACCAAAATGATAGTTTTGCGTGGTTTATTAAAGAAGGTTTGGGTGAGCTGTTTGCAGAGATTAGTCCAATAGACGACTATACAGGTACGAAATTATCATTATCATTTAAAAGCTATTACTTTGGTAATCCTAAGATGTCTGAAGCAGAAGCTCGCGAAAACAATGTGAGCTACGAGGCACCTCTAATGGCTAACGCCGAACTTGTCAATAAGGTTACAGGTGAAGTCAAAGAGCAAGAGATTTACCTTGGCGATTACCCATGGATGACTGATCGTGGTACGTTTGTGATTAACGGGGCAGAGCGTGTAGTCGTGAGTCAGCTCATCCGTAGTCCAGGTGTGTTCTTTACTGCAGACCAACACGGCTCTACGAACACTTATGGTGCCAAAGTTATTCCTAATCGTGGTGCGTGGCTAGAATTCGAAACAGCGGTTAACGGTGCAATTTACGTTAAAATTGATCGTCGCCGTAAAATACCTGTGACTACTCTTCTGAAGGCGCTTGGCATGAGCGAAACGGCTATAAAAGAAGCTGTTAAGCACGTGAACACTGGCACAACCGATTACGTAGCTGCAACTATTGAAAAAGATCCAAGTAAAGGTGCTCAAGAAGCATTAATTGAAGTATACCGACGCTTGCGACCGGGCGATCTTGCAACAATAGACAACGCGCGAAGTCTCATTGAAAGCATGTTTTACACCTATAAGCGTTTTGACTTTAGCCGAGTTGGTCGTTACAAAATCAATCAACGATTAGACCTAGACGTAGAAAATACCTTAGAAAACCGAGTTATGCGACTTGATGACATGTTGGCAATCGTGTCAGAAATTATACGGTTAAACAACACGCAAGAACCAGCCGATGATATAGATAGCTTGGCAAATCGACGCATAAAACTCGTAGGCGAGCTTGTGCAACGCCAATTTAGAATTGGGTTATTGCGCATGGATCGCAATGCGAAAGATCGTATGAGCATGAGCGAAATAGAAACAGTGAGTCCAAGCCAGCTGGTAAATGCACGCCCAATCGTTGCTGCTGTTCGCGAATTTTTTGCGAGCTCTCAGTTATCTCAGTTTATGGATCAAATCAACCCACTTTCAGAACTTGCTCACAAGCGTCGTTTAAGCTCAATGGGACCTGGTGGTCTTTCACGAGAACGTGCAGGTTTTGAAGTGCGTGATGCTCACGCAACACACTATGGCCGCATATGCGCAGTAGAAACACCAGAAGGCGCGAATATTGGTCTTGTACTTAATATGGCCACCTATGCACGCGTTAATCAGTACGGCTTTTTAGAAACACCGTACCGAAAAGTCATTAACGCTGTATCTGCGTCTGACGCAGAGGGTCATATTGCTGCGGTTGATTTAGAAGACGGCGACGGGAAAACTATTGTGAAAAAAGGTGCTAAAATCACCGCTGCTGATGCAAAAAAATTAGCGAGTGTTAAAAATATAGTGACATGGCCAATCAAGGCACTTGTAACAGACGAAATCGTCTATCTTGATGCGAGTGGCGAAGGCAAAGCCGTCATTGCAGGTTTTGGTAACGAAATTGATGACCAAGGCTACTTCGTAGAGGAAAGAGTTTCAGCACGTAACAGGCTTGTCGCAGGAGAAGTAGATGCGGATAGTGTAACGCACGTAGATGCCGCGAGTAAGCAAATTATTGGGTCTAGTGCCGCACTAGTGCCTTTTATAGAAAAGAACTACGTACTCCGTAGTCTTATTGGAAGTAACCAACAACGACAAGCGGTACCACTCATTAATCCAAAGTCACCAATTGTCGGTACTGGAATAGAAAGTTATGTCGCTCGTAACACTGGGCAGCTAGTTACTGCTGAGGCTGATGGAACGGTACTCAGCGCAACCGCTGATGAAGTAGTTGTAGATTATGGCAAGGTTAAAAAGACCTATAACCCTCTGCATTACATTAGAAGTAATGAGGGCTCAAGTATTAACCAAAAAGTAGCAGTATCTAGCAACGATAAAGTTAAAAAAGGTGATGTACTTATAGAAGGTATGAGTATCGAAAACGGCGAACTAGCTTTAGGCCAAGACGTCCTGATCGCCTTTATGCCGTGGGGTGGCTATAATTTTGAAGACGCCATCGTTATTAGCGAACGACTTGTCAAAGAAGACGCATTTACGAGCGTACACATCATTGACTATATGACTGAAGTACGCGAAACCAAACTCGGACCAGAAATCGTCACCAGAGACATTCCTAACGTATCAGAAGAAGCGCTTCGTCACTTAGATGACGACGGCATAGTACGTATTGGTGCAGAAGTACACCCAGGTGATATTTTAGTAGGAAAAATTACCCCTAAGGGCGAACAAGAGCTTTCTAGCGAAGAGCGATTATTGCGAGCAATTTTTGGTGAAAAAGCCAAAGATGTGCGTGATACCTCGCAACGTATGAGCAATGGTAAGCATGGTAAAGTTGTGGGTGTAAAAATCTTTAGCCGTGAAAAAGGCCACGAACTAAAAGCCGGTGTAATTATGCAAATTCAAGTGTTTGTTGCACAAATGCGTAAAGTTGCAGTTGGTGACAAATTAGCGGGTCGGCACGGAAATAAGGGTGTTATCGCTCGTGTCTTACCTGTAGAAGACATGCCGTTTTCTGCTGATGGTACTCCAGTAGACGTCGTGTTAAACCCCCTTGGTGTGCCTACTCGTATGAACCTTGGGCAATTGTTTGAAACACACCTCGGTATGGCTGCTCATTTACTTGGTATGAAAGTAGCGAGTCCGCCGTTTGATGGCGTACCACTAGAAAAGATAGAAAGTTTACTAAAAGAAGCTGGTTTGCCGGCTGATGGTAAACAGCAACTGTATGATGGACGCACCGGCGAAGCACTTAAAGAACGAACGACAGTTGGCATGATGTATATGATTAAGCTTAATCATATGATCGCCGACAAGATACATGCACGCTCAACGGGTCCGTACACAATGGTTACCCAGCAACCACTTGGTGGTAAAGCCCAAAATGGTGGCCAGCGATTTGGAGAAATGGAAGTGTGGGCACTTGAGGCGTATGGTGCGGCTAACACCTTGCAAGAAATGCTCACCATTAAATCAGATGATGTCTATGGCCGTGCTAAGGCATATGAGTCTATTATTAAAAAGACCGAAATTGTTGGACCAAAGGTCCCAGAAAGCTTTAATGTGCTTGTTAAAGAGCTGCAAGGACTAGGCCTTAAGGTAGACCTTGTGGGGAGCAATCAGGCAGAAATTGACGCCGAGGCGTTGTTGCAAGAAAGTATAAAAGAAGAGTCAGAAAATCAATCTGACATTGATGTTCCACAGCAAGAAAATAACGTCTTAGACGTGACCGAAGACGCTGTTGCTGACGAGTTTATGGTTCTAGATATGCAGGAAGAAACAGTTGAAGCAACGGTTGCCCCAGATGGCGACAAAGATGAGGAGGTAACACTATAATGCGTAATTACTCTACCGGTACGAACATATCCGACTTTGATGCAGTGCGACTATCTGTTGCCAGCCCAGAAGAAGTTCTATCATGGAGCTACGGAGAAGTTTTAAAACCAGAAACAATTAACTATCGTACACAAAAGCCAGAACGTGATGGTTTATTTTGTGAAAGAATTTTTGGCCCTGTCAAAGATATAAACCCACACGATGCAAAATATAAAGGTATGCGTTCACGTGAAGCCGCAGTTGATAAGAACGGTGAAATTGTCACTAAATCTATCGTTAGGCGCGAGCGCATGGGCCACATTAGTCTCGCGAGTCCCGTCGCTCATATTTGGTTTTTACGTGGTACGCCAAGTGCTATTGGTTTAGTGCTAAATATGACGGTTAAAAACCTAGAACGAATTGCCTACTTTGCAAGCTACGTTATTCTAGACGTTAAAACAGAAAAGCGTGACCAAATGCTGCTAGACAAAGAAGCAGAAGCCGCCGCTGCTAAAACAGCCATCGAGGCTCGTTTTGAGCAACTCGCTGCGGAAGAAAACGCAGACGTTAAAAAACTCGCTACAGAACGCAGCAAAGAACTCGAAGACACTTTAGCAGAGTACGAAAAACTTAAAGCTCAGCTGGAAAGTTTAGTAGAAAATGCGCTTATAAGTGAAAACGATTACCGCAATCTGCCAGACGATGTACAAGAACTAGCAACTGTTGGTATGGGTGGCGAAGCAATCAAAAAAATGCTTACTAAGGTAGATTTAGAATCGCTTATTACAACACTGCAAAGTGATGTCGAAGAAGCGAAAGGTCAGCGCAAAAAGAAAATTATGAAGCGCTTACGTATCTTAGAAAACATGCAGAAAGCGGGGATTAAGCCCTATAGCATGTGCTTATCTGTTATACCTGTAATTCCTCCAGATCTTCGACCTATGGTGCAGCTTACTGGTGGTCGGTTTGCAACGAGCGATCTCAATGATTTGTATCGCCGTGTAATCAACCGTAACAACCGGCTTAAGAAACTTGTAGATCTTAATGCTCCAGAAGTAATTAAGCGCAACGAAATGCGTATGTTACAAGAAGCTGTAGATGCGTTAATTGATAATAACGCTGCCCGCAGCGGCCGAGCCGTAAGCAGTACTGGTCAGCGACGTCGACTGAAGAGCCTCAGTGATATGCTCAAAGGTAAGCAAGGTCGTTTTCGCCAAAACTTACTTGGGAAACGAGTAGATTATTCTGGCCGTTCTGTAATTGTAGCTGGTCCTGAGCTCAAACTAGACGAGTGCGGTCTACCAAAGATGATGGCGCTAGAACTGTTTAAGCCGTTCGTCATAGGAAACTTAATTGCAAATGACTACGCTCATAATATTCGTTCTGCGACACGTCTAATTGAAGCAGGTGAAACGACAGTTTGGGACGCTCTCGACGAGGCTATCAAGGGTAAGTACGTTCTTCTTAACAGAGCACCGAGCTTGCACCGTTTGAGTATTCAAGCCTTTAAACCACGCCTAATTGAAGGTAAAGCTATTCAGCTACACCCACTTGTCTGTGCTGGTTTTAATGCTGATTTTGACGGAGACCAAATGGCGGTACATCTGCCACTGTCTGACAAAGCTCAGTATGAGGCTCGCGAAATCATGGCTGCTAATAAAAACCTATTGAAACCTGCCGATGGAACACCAATTCTACATATCGAACAAGATATCGTACTTGGCACATACTACATGACGTACGATAAATACAAAGATGAAACACCACGGAGCTATTCAGACATCAACGAAGCAATCATGGCACTAGACGAAGACGTCATAAAGTTACAAACGCCAATCACACTACTATTCCGCGATGAAAGAATCACTACCACTGTTGGGCGAGCTTTGTTTAATGAGTTGTTGCCTACTGATTTTCCTTACCAAAATCAAGCGATGACCAAAAAAGCTATTAAAAAAGTGATGGCTCAGATATACGAAAAATATGGCCAAGAACGCACTGCAGAAATTGCCGATGAGCTAAAAGATCTCGCATTTGAATATGCAACAATATCTGGTCTTTCTATGGGTATGGATGACTTCCCTGAAATCGTGGGAATAGATAAAGCAATTGCAGGCGGTGAATCCCGCTCGGCCGAAATTAGTTCTCAGTACGAAGCAGGTATGCTTACCAACGATGAGCGCTATCGATTAACTGTTGAAGGTTGGGTAAAAGTTGATGGCCAAGTACAAAATATGCTTGCAGAGCAGCTAAAGCATCAAGATAATTCTATGGCTATTGCTGTGACATCAGGTGCTCGTGGTAATATCAGCCAAATGAAATCTGCAGTTGGACTGCTTGGTGTTCTTTCAGACACAAGTGGCCGAGCAATTGAGCTCCCAGTAAAATCTGGCTATAAGCATGGTCTATCTCAGCTAGAATACTTTACGGGTACTCGTGGTGTACGAAAAGCCCTCATTGACATTGCACTTAATACAGCAGACTCAGGGTATCTGACACGCCGTTTAGTAGATGTAAGTCAAGATGTCTTTACCGTAGACGAAGAAGCCGATGATCCAGGATTTCCAATTTATCGTTCAGATTCAGACGAAACCGGTATACCTTTTGCAGCACGCCTAGAGGGTCGTTATGCAGCAGAAGATTTTGTGGTAGATGGCGCGACGATTGTAGCAAAAGGTGAGCTCATTACACGTTCTGCTGCTCAAGCGGTGAGCGATAGCACACTAGATGCAGTTAAGATAATGAGCGTTCTTACGAGCGGTACGATACGAGGAGTCTCTAGAAAGAGCTATGGGCTTGATCCTGCGACTGGTAATATTGTAGAAAATCGTCACCCAGTAGGTGTAATCGCCGCTCAAAGTATAGGTGAGCCGGGTACGCAATTGTCACTAGACTCCAAACACCGAGCAGGAGCTGTTATTGCCGACGAAACCGCACAAGGTCTAACACGTGTAGAAGAGCTGTTTGAAGTACGTACACCAAAAGGTCAGGCATATTTAGCAGACATAAGTGGTGTAGTAAGCGTTAAAGAAGCAGGTGACCACTACGAAGTGCAAGTGAATGGTACGTCTCAAGAAATTGTCGAGTATAAACTGGCTGGACGTACTGCAACAGTTGCAGACGGCCAAGATGTCACAATAGGTGACGTATTAGCTGCTCACGAAGATGGCAGTGACCCAATTGTTGCCAGTTACTCGGGTACGGTAGCGATTAAAAAAACCAAAGTAGTGTTAGCTCCGAACACAACGTCTTCAATGCGTTATGATATCCCAGGCATCAAGCAATTAACTGTTACCGACGGTGCAGAAGTAGTGGCGGGAAGTCGCTTAACAACAGGTTCAATCAATTTACAAGACCTACTGCGACTTCGCGGGCCAGAGGCAACACAACGCTATATCATGAACGAAATCAACAAGATTTTTGCGGCACAAGGGCAAAATATTGCCGACAAGCACTTAGAAATTGTCATTCGGCAAATGTTTAGCAAGGTAGTGATAGACGATTCAGGCGACAGCGAGTTCGTTATAGGTGACGTCGTCAGCAAAGCGTTGGTACTCGAAGCCAACCAAATACTGGCAGCAGAAGGTAAGCAATTGGCCGAATATAGTCAAATGCTCCTCGGTATCACCAAGGTATCTACCTGGGCAGATAGCTTTTTGAGTGCTGCGAGCTTCCAAGACACCACCCGTGTGTTAATATCTGCAGCAACCAGTGGTCGCGAAGATCGGCTGTATGGTTTGAAAGAAAACGTAATCTTAGGTCGAAAGATTCCAGTAGGTACAGGCTATAAAGATATTGTGCTCGATGACGAGCCAGTTGAAATAGTAGCGTAATTCTGTTAAAGTAGGAATTTGTAATGCCAACAATTAATCAATTAGTAAGAAAATCACGCAAGTCTACAGGGACGAAAAGTAAATCTCCCGCTTTGCACCGCGTCAATAATAGCTTAAAGAATAAGACGTATGAAAAATCGGCACCCTTTAAGCGTGGCGTATGTGTTAAGGTAACCACCAAAACACCAAAAAAACCTAACTCGGCACTCCGAAAAGTAGCCCGTGTACGTTTAAATAATGGTCACGAAGTATGGGCCTACATTGGTGGTGAAGGACATAATTTACAAGAACACGCTGTTGTACTTATTCGTGGCGGTCGTGTGCCGGATCTACCCGGTGTACGCTACCATGTTGTTCGTGGCAGCCTTGACCTTCAAGGGGTGGCGAACCGTAAGCGTGGTCGTAGTAAATACGGCGCAAAAAAAGACGCTAAATAGTATTTATTGCAGCTGATAGTGGAGTAGCTACGAGCTACTCCATACATCTGCAATAAAGCAGGAGTAATTTTAATAATAAGTGGCTTTCGTAACCCCCCAGTTTGCACATATGTAAACGGGAGACGGAAGAGGAAAGGAACGGTTCTTAAATGCCACGAAAAAAGACGAAGAGTTTGGTGCGAGATATTGCTCCAGACAGAAAATATAATTCAGAGCGTGTGCAACGCCTTATCAATCGAATTATGCTCGATGGTAAGAAGCAAGTTGCAGAACGCATCGTATATGACGCAATGGATATTGCGGCAAAACGTTTAAAGCAAGACAATCAGCTAGAAGTACTAAATAAAGCATTAGATAATGTTAGACCAAGTGTAGAAACTCGCTCACGCCGCGTTGGTGGGGCAAACTACCAGATACCGTTTGAAGTACACGGCCAGCGTCAGAGCCATTTAACGCTTATGTGGTTTGTTGCAGCTGCCAGAGGACGCAAAGGAATGCCAATGGCTCAGCGAGTTGCAGCTGAAATTGTAGATGCATATAATAATACAGGCACAGCGGTGAAGAAAAAAGAAGATACTCATAAAATGGCAGAGTCTAACCGAGCATTTGCTCACTTTGCCCGTGGGTAAGTAACGTACAGGTAAACGTCTTGTAAAAAGGTGACTCATTAAAATACATGACGATGTCATCATAAAGCTCACTTTAGAGGCGCAAGATAGAATATCTAGATACGATGCAAATAGAACACCAAGTAATGTAGAAATAGAAGAAGTAGACTAATCATAATAGAACGAAGAAGGAATAATAATGGCAACCAAAAAAACTCCAATGGCTAAAATGCGTAACATCGGTATTATTGCGCACATTGATGCTGGAAAGACAACCACCACAGAAGGCATCCTGTATCGTACAGGGCTTAAACATAAAATTGGTGCAGTCCACGAAGGTGGCACTACTACCGACTGGATGGAACAAGAACGTGAGCGGGGCATAACAATTGTATCTGCAGCCGTGACGTGCTACTGGAAAGAACATCAGATTAATATCATTGATACGCCGGGTCATATTGATTTTACGGTAGAAGTTGAACGCAGTTTACGTGTGCTAGATGGCGCCGTTGTGGTATTTGACGGCAAAATGGGCGTAGAAAGTCAGTCTGAAACCGTATGGCGTCAAGCCGACAAATACAGCGTGCCTCGTATATGTTTTATCAATAAAATTAATCAAACAGGTGGTGATTTCTATAAGAGCCTAGAGTCAATTCATAACCGTCTTAGCAAGCGTGCATTTCCGATTCATCTCCCTATTGGTTTTGAACAGAAAATCAATGGCCTTGTAGACCTCGTAACCCTAAAAGCATATACCTATAAAGCATTTACCGATCACGAACTCGTTGAGTCAGACATACCAGCTGACATGCAAGAAAAAGTTGCTAAATATCGCAGCTTATTAATTGAAAACGCTGTCGCTGAAGATGAACCGATGCTAGAAAAATACCTCGAAGTCGGCGAAGAAGGTTTAACAGAAGCCGATATTAAACAGTCTATTCGCACAGCGACACTAAGTGGAAACTTTTTTGCCGTTACTGGCGGCGATGGCCGTGGTGTCATTGTAGAAAAAGTGCTAGATCTCGTTACTGATTTTCTACCAAGCCCAGAAGAACGTGGTTCAACGTGGGGTACAAATCCAAAAAATGACGAAGAAATTGAACGTAAACCATTAGAAAGCGAACCTTTTTCTGCATTGGCATTCAAAATTGCGACAGATCCTTTTGTAGGAAAACTCGCATACTTCAGGGTGTATTCGGGCAAAATAGAGTCAGGTAGTTATGTTTTTAATAGTTCCACAGGTAACAAAGAAAGAATTGGCCGTATTGTCCGTATGCAAGCAGATAAGCGCGAAGACGTCTCTGTTGTATATGCAGGTGATATTGCCGCTATTGTTGGCTTAAAAGGCACCACAACTGGTAATACATTATGTGACCCAGCACATCCTATAGTGCTGGAAAGCATTACCTTCCCAGAGCCTCCTGTCAGTATCGCTATTGAACCAGCTACCAAGGCAGACCAAGAAAAAATGAGTCTTGCCTTGCAACGACTCGCTGAAGAAGATCCAACTTTTAGAATTAAAGTAGACCACGAAACCGGCCAAACAATTATAAGTGGTATGGGCGAACTGCATTTAGAAATCATTGTAGATCGCATGAAACGAGAATTCAGTGTAGAAGCGAATATTGGTGCGCCACAAGTAGCCTATCGTGAAACAATACGTAAAGACGGGGTTGAAATACAGGGTAAATTCATTCGTCAAAGTGGCGGACGTGGGCAGTACGGTGACGTATGGTTACGTCTCAGCCAGAACGAAGCTGGCAAAGGCTTTGAGTTCATTAATAGTATCAAGGGTGGGGTTGTGCCAAGCGAATACATCCCTGCTGTTAAGGCCGGTATTATCGAAGCTATGGCTAATGGAGTTCTTGCAGGGTATCCTGTTGTAGACCTAAAGGCAGAACTCTACTATGGGAGCTATCACGATGTTGACTCAAGTGAGATGGCCTTTAAGATTGCAGGTTCAATGGCGCTGCAAGACGGGGTAAAGCTTGCGAAACCAGTGTTGCTCGAGCCTATTATGAAAGTTGTTGTGGTGGTCCCAGAAGAATATATGGGTGATGTTATTGGTGATCTTAACGCAAAGCGTGGCCGAATAGAATCTATGGAGGATTTGCAAGCTGGAATAAAAGAAATAACTTCATTTGTCCCCCTTGGGGAAATGTTTGGTTACACGACAAATCTAAGGTCTATGACAAAAGGTCGTGCTAGCTCAAGCATGGAACTTGACCATTATGCTGATGTACCAAACCACGTCACTGAAGCTATAATTGCAAAAGCAGGCAAGTAATCAACTTGTTAATTGCCAGATGGATAGCAAATTCACATTCATTGATGAATATGATGGTCCGCACACCCGGCTGTTAGCGTTAGATGTTAAAGCAATGGACTCATGGTCAGAGCGTATCGGCTACGCTACGGGTGTTTTGGCTGCCAAAACAGTTCTAGAAGCGATGAACCTTCAAGGCAAAGCGTTACGTTCGTTGGGTGCAGTAGCTCATAGAGCAGGCGTTCCACGGGGCAAATCTAGCTAAAATATTACGTAGGCGTAAGATTGCGTAAAAGCACAATCATAAAATAAAAAAACACCTTTACAACGAGGCTGTGTTTTCGGTACACTAGTAGGGTTATTGCGTGAGGCGTTGCCTCTTTATGGCGCAAAAAATGTATATAAATTAATCACTCTTAAAGGAGAAATGAATGGCAGATTTTGACAGAAGCAAGCCACACGTGAATGTTGGTACCATGGGTCACGTTGACCACGGAAAAACTTCACTAACCGCTGCTATCACTATGACACTCGCAAAGCGCTTGCCAAGCGATGTTAATAAAGCAGTAAATTATGATCAAATTGATAACGCACCAGAAGAGAAGCAGCGTGGTATTACCATTGCTACCTCTCACCAAGAATATGAGAGCGAAAAGCGTCACTATGCTCACGTAGACATGCCTGGTCACGCCGACTATGTTAAAAACATGATTACTGGTGCAGCTCAAATTGACGGAGCTATTTTGGTAGTGTCTGCGGCTGATGGCCCTATGCCTCAAACCCGTGAACACGTTCTTCTTGCTAAGCAAGTGGGAGTGCCTAAGATTCTCGTGTTTCTCAATAAAATGGACCTTGCAGATCCAGAACTCGTAGAGCTTGTAGAAATGGATGTTCGCGAGCTACTCGCTAAATATGATTTTGATGAAGATGCTCCGATTATCAAAGGTTCAGCAACCAAGGCTATCGAAGGCGATGCAGCGAATGAAGATGCCGTCATGGAACTGATTGCAGCTATGGATGATTACATTCCAGAGCCAGCTCGTGACCTTGACAAGCCGTTCATGATGGCTATAGAAGACGTCTTTTCAATCAAAGGTCGTGGTACCGTGGCTACCGGCCGTATCGAACAAGGTATTGTAAAAGTTAATGACGAAGTAGAAATTGTTGGTGTTAAACCAACTCAAAAGAGTGTTGTAACTGGTATAGAGATGTTTAAGAAGAGCCTTAACCAAGGCCAAGCTGGTGATAACGCTGGAATTTTGCTCCGTGGTATCGAGCGTGATGACATCGAGCGCGGTCAAGTGCTGTGTAAACCAGGTTCTATTACACCTCACACCGAATTCGATGCAGAGGTTTATATTCTTACAAAAGAAGAAGGTGGCCGACACACGCCGTTCTTTAAAGGCTACAAGCCACAGTTTTACTTTAGAACAACGGACGTAACAGGCGAAGTAGAATTGCCAGCTGACAAAGAAATGGTCATGCCAGGTGATACAGTAACCTTTAAAGTTACGCTTCTTGCACCTATTGCGATGGAGCAGGGTTTACGCTTTGCAATCCGCGAAGGTGGTCGCACGGTTGGTGCTGGTGTTGTAACCAAAATCAACAAATAGTAATTTGTACATATCTTAGTGCAACAAGAAAAGCCTCGCAAGAGGCTTTTTTTGATAATACAAGCAATTGTGTTATGATATATTAGTACATTAATTGTAGTGACTAAAAGTCTTAGTGCGTGCTCTTTCATAGCTTGCCAAAGATGTTACACTACGCATAGAAAGACAGGGTATTATTCATGGCAGAAACTCAACAGCGTATTCGCATACGACTCAAGGCGTATGATCATAAAGTCATTGATCAATCCGCTAAGCAAATAGTAGAAACAGCACTTCGTACCGGTGCTACCATAGCCGGCCCCATACCATTGCCGACACGAAAGACGGTGTATACTGTAGTGAAAAGTCCTCATGTTTACAAAAAAGGGCGCGAACAATTTGAGATGCGCGTTCATAAACGACTTATCGATATTACCAACCCGACACCGAAAACCATTGATTCATTAATGAATCTAAGTTTACCAGCAGGGTGTGACGCCGAAATTAAAATGTAATTTCGCTGAGTATTAAGATACAAATGCCGTAGACAAAAGTTTACGGCATTTTTATTACAAAATACATTTGAAATGCTTATGCTACCAAGGTTGTTTTCAACAGTGTATACTTTTTTATGTATGTTTAAAAGATTAAAAAAGCCAGCCGAAAAACCTGAGCAGCCTTTATATGATCGTCAGCCAGGTTTGTCACGACGCGATCTCCTCAAACGTTTAGCGTACACTGCTGTAGGTGTAGCAGTCGTGGGTCCCTATGTACAACGGATAGATAGCATTGCTATTCACGAACGATGGCCGGACGACGACTTTATGATTATTCCGTCAGAAGGTTCTGAGACTTTAGCAAAAGGTGGTGAAGAGTGGCTTGTATTTGGAGGCTTTGGTCAAAAGTATAGTGTGAATGCTGCCCAAGAATTATTTTCCGCTATTGGTCAGCGTCAGGCCGTGGCGTCTATTATGTATCCTAACCAAGGATTTACCATAGAAGAACTGGGTGCTTGCATAGAAAAATATGTACAAGCACGCCACATGAGTACGTTGAATATCGTTGGTGTTAGCATGGGGCTACCAACCGCCCTTATGGCGCTGACTACTTTACGAGCTGGTGCCAAGCCAACATCATTGCCTAAGATTAATTATCTTGCTGCATATTCATCGCCTGCAGACGTAAGAGACGCTATTGATGGTGATTTGGCACAGCTTGTATCAGACTTAGGTAAATATACTGATCACATGCCTGTTATACCACCCAAATTTATCTATAGTTTACTAGACGGCGACGGTGACGTTCAGAGATTTTTAAATATTCAGGACAATGCGCAGTGGGTGCAGCACGTACGCGATAGTATAAAGCAAACAATGAATGATTGTTCACCAGAGTTAGCTTTATCACAGATTAAAATTATCAGTGCTTTTAACGTAGAAGAACAATGGCAGTCGCTCCGCAATATTGTGTCACCTGGGAACACGAAATTTATATATTGTGCACCTTCAGGTGGGGATGACACTGTAGATAATACAAACGCCGCCAATAAATATCGTGATGCCCTAACACGTCTATCGGTACCTACCACAGTATTAGACACTGGGTTGAGTGGTCATGCCAACACCGTTGCATCTGCCCAAGTATTGGGACGCCTCGTCGCACATCAAACAACTATCCATTAACGCTTATCTAAAGCAGTGTTACAAGCTACGAGCCGGTGACTTGCTTTTAAATGAGCTGTTTATGCGTAGTGATTTAAAGGTGTTCTACCTACTAGAACATTAGCAGTGTGTACATCATAAGGTTTCTTATGATACGTAATGGGTAGTAACATAGTCTTGGTTAATACCGTTAATGATATTCGTGTAACCTTGTTGGGTTAATATCATAGCAGCTGTACGCGACCGACTCCCAGACCGACAATACAATATGAGCTCAGTATCTTTGGGTATACTGGCAAGTTTGGGTGAACCATCCATTAATTCTCTTGGTGGTATGTTAATGGCATCTGGCACATGGCCTGAAGCAAATTCAAATGGTTCTCTAACATCAATAATTATACGTTTTTGCATACCAATAAGTATATCAGTATCTTCACAATGCGAAAAAGACTTCAAATAAATGTAGTATAGTAAGTCGTAATGCACACAACGGTAACATATTTTTTACAAGAATCAGCAAAACGTTTAGGTCTAAGCGACCAACAACTAAACAAACTACTGACTCCCAATAAGGTTCATGAATTTACCATCACGCTCAACAATGGTAAGTGTTTTCAAGCCTATAGGTCACAGCACAATAATGATAGGGGTCCTTATAAAGGTGGAATACGTTTTCACCCAGACGTTACCCGCAGCGAAGTAGTAGCACTTAGTATCTTAATGAGTCTTAAGACAGCATTATTAGACTTACCGCTCGGGGGTGGTAAGGGCGGCATAGCTGTGGACCCAAAACAACTTACCGCACATGAACTAGAAGAACTATCCCGAAAATACGTAGCGTATCTTAGCCCGTATATTGGCCCGCAACAAGACATACCTGCACCAGATGTACAAACTAATTCACAAATTATTGACTGGATGACAGATGAATATCACAAAATAACTGGTGACACTTCAGGAGCTAGTTTTACGGGAAAGTCACTAAAAAAGGGTGGGAGCAATGGCAGAGAAGCTGCTACCGGTAGAGGCGGGTTTATTGTGGCTCAAACAATTATGCAATCTAATAATATTACAGATGTGAGCTATGGTCTGCAAGGTCTCGGCAATGTCGGAAGTTTTTTTGCCACAGAAGCAAGCACCCTGCAACCTCGCTGGCAACTACAAGCTGCATCTGACTCAAAAACAGCGATTTCTAGCAAAGATATTGATGCACAATCCTTAGTTGCATACAAAAAACACAACCAAAAGATAGCAGGTTTTCCAAATACTGTAGAACTTAGCAGTAACCAGCTAATACGTGGAGAGTACACGATGCTTGTTTTGGCGGCTTTAGGAAACGTTATCACCCCAGCCAACGCATCAGTTGTTAGAGCTCGGTTTATCATAGAATTAGCCAATGGTCCCGTTACAGATAAAGCTACAGATATACTTTTCCACCAAGGAACTGAAGTCGTACCTGATATACTCGCAAACGCTGGAGGGGTGGTAGTAAGCTACTATGAGTGGTTACAAAACATGCAAAAGAAACGTTGGACCCATGAAGATGTTAATACAAAGCTAGACGCTACGATGACACAAGCCACAGTAGATGTCTTAGATTATGCGAAGCTCACCAACACAACACTTAAGCAAGCAGCGTTTGACGTAGCCGTATGTAAGCTTCTAGATCTACCGCTACGTAAATAAAGACTAATAAAACACCTCAAATATGGTGGTATACTACACATAGTAGGGAGTTTAATATGTATGAATAAGCGTACTTCAATAATACTTGCAAGTATAGGGTTGTTAGTCATGAGTTTTATGGCCTATACATCTATAAACCACACAGTTTTTGCAGACGAACCAAAACAGTTTTCTCAGCCTACTACAAATATTTATGACAAGACAATATATCGCGTAAATCAACGTTTAGTTATGAACGATTTGGTGAATGGCGATCTTTATTGCGTAGCCGACAACGCAATTATTGATGCAGTAGTGAATGGTGATGTGATGTGCTTGGGTAATACGGTAACTCTTAAAGGTACTATCAATAATAATGCTCGCATTATTGCACAAAACATTGTGCTTGATGGCACTGTTGCAGGCAATGCTACCTTAATTGGTTCAGACATACGCATAAACAAAGACGCTGCCATAGCGGGTGATGCAACTGTTGTCGCCAACACACTACAGCTAAGTGGTACTGTTGGTCGTGATGTGACGATTCGCGCAAAAACAGTCAATATATCTGGCACTATCGATCGGGATGTCTATTCATACCATAGGACTATGACGATAACTGATTCTGCACAATTGGGTACGATAACATATTCTTCGCCACAGGCACTAGAAGTACCAGCAGGTACTGTTAGTGGTCAAATTAATCAAATAGCTACCAATGCACCAACGTATTTAAGTAGTCTCGCTACTGGTACCGTATTCTTAGCAGCTTTGTTGTATATAGCATGGTTTATATCGCTCATTATTACGGCTCTTGGGGTCGCATTCTTGTTCCCAAAATCTCTTGAAGACAGTGTTGTGTATGCAAAAAAACAACCATGGATAAGCGCTTTAGCAGGTGTTATGACAATTGTTGTTACACCTCTAGGCATTGCACTACTCCTTACAAGTATTGTTGGTATCCCGCTCGCTTTCATCGTAGGGTTTTTATTTGGAGCAGTGTTACTGTTAAGCTCTCCGTTTGTCGCCCACTTTTTAGGTAGTTTATTCTTTCCTTATCGCAGTCATCCAATACGATCACTTGTGGGAGCTGTGCTGCTACTTCTGCT